>NZ_JBSFNM010000001.1:0-254758 GCF_053587085.1 Kitasatospora sp. NPDC003701 | reverse complement strand
GCTGGCGCTGGGCCTCTTCCTCCTCGCGCTGACGCTGAGCCTCCTCCCGCTCCCGCTGGCGCTGGGCCTCTTCCTCCTCGCGCTGCCGCTGAGCCTCCTCCCGCTCCCGCTGGCGCTGGGCCTCTTCCTCCTCGCGCTGCCGCTGAGCCTCTTCCTCCTCGCGCTGCCGCGTCTCCTCCCGCTCCTGCTCCTCGCGCTGCCGCGTCTCCTCCTGGCGCCTCGCCTCCTCTTCCTCCTCGCTCCGACGCGCCTGCTCCCGCTCCTGATCCCGCTGACGCTTCTGGGCCAGAGCTCCGGAGTCGGAATCGGAGTCGGTCCTCGGCCTCTGCCCGGTCTCCGCGGTGTCGACATGGGTGAAGTCACCGGGCCCGTGGCGCTCGACCACCACGACGCGGCCGTTCTCGGGCCCGAGGACGATCACCGGCTCCGTGTCGCCGGGGGTGCGCCACCTGTCCAGCACCTCGATGCGGACGCCGAGCGCATGCGCGGCGATCGAGGCGAGGAGATCACCGGCGTCGCTCCTGCCCCGCTCCGACCAGTGCTCCACCGCCATGAGGAGCTCCCCGTGGACCTCGTTCCACGGGCCCACCTGCAGGTCGAGCCGGGTGGCCCAGCGCTCGTAGATTCCGTATGCCTCGTGCGCCAGTTCGGGATCGGCACGCAACCGTTGGTCGACGAGGTCACGCAGTGCCGCGGCCGTCGCGGTCCGGCCCTGGACCTGGTCCGCCGCATGGTCACCGAGCAGCTCCCGGAACAGCTGGGGAGCGCCGTCGACGACCGCGTGCAGGACGGAGAGTCCGTCCCGCTCCGGCGCCCCCGCCGCGTTGCCCGCGGAGGCCTCCGCGCCGAGCGGGTGCGGTCCGGCCGGTCCGGCCGACTCGGTGTGCACGGGCGCCTCCGTCAGTGCGGAGGTGCTCGACGAGCCGGCCGGCGCGGACGACGCGCCGGTCCGGACCCTGGCCGTGGGCCGGGGCGGGGGGACGTCGGCGGCCGGTACGGAGGACGGCTGGGAGCCCGTTCCGTTCGTCACCCGGTCGCCCTGGGAGGTGTTGGCCTGCTGGAAGGAGTGCCCGGCTCCGGAGCCGCCACCCGGCCAGGTGGAGCCGTTGGGCCCGTTGAGTCCATTGGGTCCATTGGGTCCGTTGGGCCCGGACAGCCACTGCGTCCCGCCGTTCGTGCCGCTGCCCGGGGGCTGCGTGCCCTGCTGGTTCGGTGGCAGGGTCGAGCCGGCGCCGCCCAGAAGCACGTCCAGGTCGAGGAATTCGTCCATCGCCGTGTCGCCGTCCGCGTCCTGGTGCGGCAGAGCGGTCGTCATGTCGACGTCGCCCGCTCCGTCCGCCCGAGGGGCGGGCGCGGGCAACGGCATATAGGCCGGCGCGTCCAGCCCCGTCTGGTCGAGGGACGGTCGGAACGAGCTGAGGACCCCGTTCCACAGCTCGCCCTCGATCCGCACACCTCCGTACTCGCCCACCCAGGTGTGCACGTCCATCCCGTTCCACCGGACCAGGCCGGGCCGGGAGGGGTTCAGCGGGTCTGCCGTGGTCACGCCGGCGCGGCGCGCCTGAAGGTACGCCTGGTCGGCGGCGTACGCCGCCTGCTCGGCCGTCCAGTGGGCGGGGAACATGGTCCGCCGGATTTCGGTGAGCGGTGCCAATCCGTGCTCGCCGCCCATGAGAACGTCCGCCGGCTGAACCAGGACGGGCTCCACGGTCTGGTAGGTGCCATTGCGGTTCCACCCACCGGGGACGTGCGACGCGAGGGGCGACGGGTGCAGGTGTCCCCCGCTGCCGTCCGGCCCGCCGTTGCGCTCCGCCTGGTGGAAGGCGGCCCGCGCAGGCAGACCGGTCGCGTCGGTGACGGTGCTCGGCGTCCGGCCCATGACCCCGTAGGCCCTGTCGATCGCCGCGCCCAGGCTGCTGACGTGACCGACCGTCAGGACTCCGGCCGGATCGCCACCGTCGGGGAGCAGTCCGGGCCGCTCGGTGTGGAAGACGGAACGGCCGATCTCGTGGGCGAGCTCGTTCGAGCTGCTGGACAGGTTCCAGCTGCGCAGGCCGAGCTGCGCGCCGCCGGGGTGAACGGCGACGCTGTGGTCCGCATGTGCCGGATTGTCCGTGAAGCGGACCGCGACCCGCAGCCGGTCACCGTTGGCCAGCCGGTGGCCGGTGTTGTAGATCTCCTGAACGCCCTGCGCCGCCCGGCCGCGCAGCTGCTCCAGGCTTCCGGCCGTGTTCGGGTCGTCCAGCCGCAGGAGCGAGGTGTCGAGGTGGAGCATCACGCTCACTTCGGTCTCGACGTCCCCGTTCGGCAGTTCGAACCGGCGTAGCGTGAAGGACCGCTCGCCTCCGGTGAGCAGCCCGTTGGCGTCCGTGTCCACGAACGAACCGACCGGCAGGAGGGTGTCCAGTTCTCGCGGGGTCTCCGTCCGGGACATGGGGCGCCCGTGCGTCTGACCCGGGTCGCCCCAGAAGTCGGTGATGACGCCGTTGTCCACCCGCACGTTCAGCCGCACTCCGAGGTACGTGCCGCGGTGGACCACCGGGGCCGGCGCCCCGGGGGCCGCCTCCCCCGCGGGCCGGCCGACCGTCGAGGTCGTGAGCAGGCGCGCCGCGTACCGGCTGTCCTCCTGCGACCACTCACGGGGGAGCCCGCGTCCCGCCTCGGCGGCCGGGGCCGGCGCGAGGTCCGCGGTCCCGTCCGGCAGCACGGCCCGGTTCACCGTCGCCGGGCGGTCGCCGGTGCCGGGCACGCCGGGCTCCCTCAGCGGGTTGGCGTCGACCGGAGGAGTCCAGCCGCCCGCCCGGCGGATGTAGCCGGACAGGTCACCGTTGGACCGCGCCGTGATCTCGGGCACGAGGGCGGTGAGCTCGACCAGTTGGTGGAGCTGCACCGAGGAGTGGGCCCCGTCCGGCGTGTCGGTGAAATCGATCCTCAGCCGGGCCAGGGTGCCTCCCGGTGCCAGGCCGCCGACCTGGGCGTCCACGACCTGCTGAACGCTCGCCCGGTAGGCCTCCACCTGCTGCGGGGACGTGTTCGGGGGCGTGACCAGGTGCACCCTGACAGCCAGTTCGATGCCGGGCTGCCCGTTGTCGAAGACGGCCCACCCGATCGTTCCCCGGAGCGGGCCGCGGTTCCCGCCGGGGGCACCGTCACCACCGGGCAGTTGCCAGTCCGAGCGCAGGTCCGGCTGCGCGGCCTCGGCGGGCCAGCGCGTGTGCCACGGCATCAGGGGCTGCTCGGCGACCGGGCGGTGCACCAGGTGCTGTCCGTCCCGGACCAGGCCCTCGATCAGCACGCCGTCGGCGAGCCCCGTCCAGTGCATGGTCCCGTCCGCACGGGTCTCGGTGTGGAAGCTGTTCCAGAAGGCCTCCCTCACCCGGGTGTGCAGGACGGTGGGCGTCCACGACTCGGGGTAGAAGGTGTGCGGCTGGTTGTCGGGGCGCCGCTGCCAACGGGTCGGCAGCTCCGCCATCGGCGAGCGCGGGTCGACCCGCGGGTCCAGGAACCAGAGGTGCGCCTGGTAGGTGCCGTTGAGGTTGTCCGTCAACCGGTCGCCCCGGACCAGGCCGCGTTCGCGGCCGGAGCCGGCGGTCGGGAGGTGGTGCGCGCCGGTCAGCGTCTGCCGGTCCCCGTAGCGGCCGAACTCCTCGACCCGGTAGCCGAGATCGCGCGGGGCGGAGGAACGCCACGGCAGGTAGGCGGGCGCCTCCAGTCCCCCCTGGTCGGCCGAGGGCCGGAACGAGAGGAACTGCTCGCCGGTCACCCGGCCGAGGCGGTCGCCACCCCTCAGCTCGCCTTCGATCCGCACCCCGGCGTACTCGCCGGTCCAGCTGTACACCGCCGGACCGAAGTCGTCCGGTCGCAGGGTGACGGCGTTGGTGCGGCGCGCGTGCAGGTACGCCTGCTCGGCCGCGTACACCGTTTCCTCCGCCGTCCAGTGCTCCGGGAACATGGTCTTCGTCGGCCTGTTGCGGGGCGGAACCACGGAGTCGTCCATCGCGGTGGGCGACGGGGGACGCGTGGTGGTCCGGGGCGGGAGGTCGACGTCACCGGCCAGGCCGGCCTGGCCCATCCGCCACCGCTCGACCGGACCCTCCACGGTGTACGTGCCGTTCCGGTGCCGCCCGCCCGGCAGCGGTTCGGGGCGGGGGCCCCGCCCACCGGGCGGCGGCGCGAGGTGGCCGCCGCTCCGGTCCGGCCCGTAGAGGGTGTTCTCGATCGTCTCGGCCGCGAACCGGGCCCGCCTCGGCAGGCGGGCGGCCGGGGGCACGGCGGCGGGTGCGCCCTGGGCGCCGGCCGGGGGCTGGGCAGCGTCCGGCCGCGGCGCACCGGTCGCGTCGGCGACCGGCCGGAGGAGCCGGTCGATCACCGCGCCGATCGCGCGCAGGTTGCGCGGGGCCAGCACCTGGGTGCTGTCGCCCACGGTGTCGCCGCCGAACGGGTTCGCCTCGTCCAGCAGGTACCGCCCGGAGGGGTCCTGGTCCTGGCTCGACATCAGGTAGCCGTCGGTGTAGGCCGTCTCGCGCCGGAAACGGCCGGACGTCCGGTACTCGTCCGCGAGCCCGAGCACGTGGCCGAGCTCGTGGGCGAGCACGTTCGACTCCAGGCCGAGGTGCCAGAGCGCCATGTGCGGCCGGACCTCCGTACCCGCGACCACCACCGTGTGGTCCGCGTTCTCGCGGGTGTCGCTGAACGCGAGCTCGACCCGCAGTTGGTCGCCGTTGGGCAGCCGCTGGCCGAGGTTGTACACGTCGTCGACCCCTTCCCCTGCGCGGCGCCTGAGCTCCGCCAACCGTCGGCCCACCGCGGGATCGGCGGTGTCCAACCCCGACGTGTCCAGGTACACGGATGTGGAGATCACCGTCCGGGTGTCGCCGTCGGACAGTTCGACCCGGCGGGCCCGGAAGGCCTGGAGGTGCTGCCCGTCCATGCCGTGGCGCAGGGGGTCGTTCTGCGGCGCGCGGACCGTCGCTTCCGCGAGCACCCGCGTCTCGGCCGGCTCCAGCCTGCCCGTCACGGCCCCGGACCGCTGGTGCGCCTCACCCCAGAAGTCGGTGATGGCGCCGTGCTCCGTGCGCACGGTGAGCCGGACGCCGGCGAATTCGCCCCGGTGGACCGTCGGAGCCGCCATGAGGAAGCCGGCCTCCCCCACCGGCCGGCCGGGCCGGTTCTGGCTGATCCAGTTCGCCGCGAACCTGCGCTCGGCGACCGTCCACTCCGGCGGCAGGCGGCGGCCCGCGTCCGGCGCGACGTCGTCGGCGAACCGGCCCTCCGGGACGTCCGACCGCCCCGTCGTGGGTCGGGGCCCGCCGGCCGGACCCGCGCCACCGGCGCCGTCCGCGGGCAGGATCGACGTCCGGTCCGGCAGGGACGCCGTCCCGGCGAGGTCGAGGGCCAGGGCACGGGGCCCGCGGACGTCCAGGATGTTGACGACGGCGGCCAGATCGCCGCTCAGCTGCGGCCCGTCCGGGCCGACCGGCACGCGCACGGCGGGCTCGGACTCGGAGGTGGTGAAGCTCAACCGCACCCGGTGGAGGCGACTGT
The DNA here is from genome assembly GCF_053587085.1 of Kitasatospora sp. NPDC003701. Taxonomy (NCBI): domain Bacteria; kingdom Bacillati; phylum Actinomycetota; class Actinomycetes; order Kitasatosporales; family Streptomycetaceae; genus Kitasatospora; species Kitasatospora sp. NPDC003701. Next base: position 249,214 of record NZ_JBSFNM010000001.1, on the reverse strand, counting down.
CGAGCGCCAGCCCGGCCAGGTCCTGCCACAGGCCCGAGAAGGGGTCGTCGTCCCCCGGGCGAACCCGGTCCTCGCCCCCCTCCATAGCGCGGTCGACGCGCCGGTCGAAGAGGTGCCGCAGCTGGGCGCGGACCGTGTCGGACGCGGTGCCGGAGCCGGCGTCGACGCCTTCCAGACGCACGGTGACGGTGAGTTCGACGCCTTCCTGGCCGCTGTCGAACAGGACCCGCCGTACCCCGACCGGGTAGGTCGGCGCGTCCGGGGACCCGTCGCTGATGCGGGTCACGGTCCGGGCGCCGCTCGCGGCCGCCCCGGAGTCGTCCCAGTGCTGGTACTGGTCGTGCGGCTGGTGCGTGGTCGGTCGGTGGTAGCGGACCGTTCCGTCGGCGTCGCTGAGACCCTCGATCCGCACACCGCCCGCCTCGCCGACCCAGTGCAGGCTGCGGCCGTCGGCGGACGGCGTCGACCTGAGCGGGGTGTGGGCCGCCTCGAGCACGCGGGAGGAGATGTCGAAACCGCTCCACTTCTCGGGGTAGTACACGTGGCCCGGCTCGTTCGCGTCCCGCTGGTTGCGGGACGGGAAGCGGGTCAGCGGCGAGGCCTGGGCGACGCCCGGCGCGGGCGTCCAGTCGTGCACCCGGCGGACGCCGTTGTGCTCGACCACCGGCGGCGGCCCGGACCGGCCCCGGTCCGGTGCGATCAACGGCGAGTCGCCGCTGATCACGAGCGCCTGCCAACCGGCCCCGTACCCGGCGACGTCGAACGTCCCGGGGGTCTCCCCGGCCCGCCCGGTGGTCAACTCGTGGGTGGTGGCGGCACTGCCGTCGTAGTGGTCGACCCCGTTGTGGTACACCGTCACCGGCGTGCCGTCCAGCGGCCCGAAGCTGTTGCGCTCGGACCCGTCGTGGTTCAGCACGCGCAGGCGTACCCCGAGGGCCTGGGCCAGCGCGGGCGGGAGCATCTCACCGCTGTCGCCGGCCCACCGGGTCTCCCACTCCCGAACGGTTTCGCGAAGGCCGGCGGCCTCCACCTCCGTCACCCGGACCTGGTCCGACTGGAGGAACTCCTGGAAGTGGGCGGCGGTGCCGCGCGGCTGGGTCCCGACGAAGTCGGCGTACTGGGCCACCAGGTGGTCGGGCACCTGGGTGGCTCCCACGAGGAACAGGCGCGATCCGGCCACGATCCGGGGCGACAGCTCCGCGGTCGGTGTCCGGTCCAGGTAGTCGCCGACGGTGGCCCGCAGGCTCTCGGCGAGCAGCTCGGGCGTCGCGTCGGCGGCGACCGTCCTGCCCCGCTGGGCGAGCGCGTTGTGCACGGTGTTCGGGGCCGTGACCGCGACCGCTCGCAGCAGGCAGAGGCCGTCCCCCGGGACCGTGACCAGCCGGGGCCGCGCGGCGGCGGCCTCCGCCGCGCTCAGCGGCAGGTGGGGAAGGCCACCGTGCTCGCCGGGAAGCGGCACGGGCACGTCGAGCTGCGGCGGGAAGGTCTGGCCCGGCTCGCCCCTGACATCGGCGATCAGGCCGTTCTCCACCCGGACGCCGAGCCTGACACCGGCGTACTCGCCCTGGTGCACCCCGTCCGGGACGCCGTGCCCGGCCGGCGGGGACAGCTGCTCCAGCACCCGCACGGCCACGTGCCCGGCGTCGGCGGCGTTCCACTCGCGCGGCAGACCGGCCGACGCGGCGGTCCACTGCGGGTGGGTGATCGCCCGGGTCAGCGCTTCGGTGAGGCGGGGCCGGAGTTCGGCGACGCCGATCAGCGGCACCACCGCGGGCGGCTGCTCACCGGGCCGCAGCGGGCCCGGCTCGCGCAGATCGGTGGGGCCGTTCAACGGGAAGGCCTCGGCCAGCGCCGTGGTGAGGGGGTGTGCCTCCCGGACGAGCCGGCCGGCCTCCGTGAGGAAGGCGTCCCGGCCGCCGACGATCCCCAGGCCGCCGAGGAAGGCGGCCGGCGGGGTCGTGGTGACGGGGTCGACCGGGACCGTGGTGTAGGCGTCGGCCGGGTCGTCGGTGAACTCCAGTCGCAGCCGCACGAGCATGTCCCGGTTGCCGTCCGGACGCTGGGCCGCGGCGTCGAGCCGCTCGAAGGCGTGCCGGTCGGCCAGGTCGACCAGGCGGCGCCGGGCCTGCTGGACCTGCTCGTGCGTCATGTCGGCGGTGGGTTCGAGGTGGAGGCGCAGGGTCACGTCGAGGCCGTGCTGGCCGCTGTCGAAGAACACCCGCCGTGCCACCACCGGGCGGCCGCCGACCTGCAGCGCGGCCGGTTCGGCGTGGCCGACGACGTGGTGGTCGTCCCAGCGGTGCAGGGCGGGCTCCGGCTGGTCGGCGGTGGGCCGGTGGGCCAGGTGACGGCCGTCGCGGATCAGCCCCTCGATGCGGACGCCGTGGGACTCGCCGACCCAGTGAACGGTCCGGCCGTCCGGCAGCGGCACCCGGTTGAAGGCGTTGGCGTGCGCGGCGACCACCCGGCGGAGGACGTCCTCGGACTGCCAGGTCCGCGGGTACATCGTGCGCTCGGCCGTGTCGGCCGAGCGCTGCCAGCGGGACTCGAACTCCGCCATCGGCGAGCCCACCCGGACCCGGGGGTCGAGGAAGTGGGCCACGGCCCGGTACGTCCCGTTGTGCTCGGCCGGACCGGCGTCCACGAGCCGCACCCCGTGACGGCGCAGCAGCTCCTCCGGCGTGTGCCCGGTGGCGATGTCGGTCAGCTCGTGGTGGAGGCCGGTCAGCGTCTGGCGGTCGCCGTACCGGACGACGTCCTCGGCCCGCTGGCCGAAGGGCCCCGGCCGCAGCTGCGGCGCGGGCACGAGGGGGCCTGCCACCAGGCCGGTCTGGTCCTCCGACGGGCGGAACGAGAGGAACTCCCGCCCCGGCTCGCTGCGCGCGATCCGCACCTCGCCCTCGATCCGGACGCCCGCGTACTCACCGGTCCAGCGGTGGGTCGCGCGCTCGGGGCCGTAGGTGCCCGGCGTCCCGTCCAGGGCGAGGACGCGGTTGGTGCGGCGGGCGTCCAGGTAGGCCTGTTCGGCCGCGTAGACCGCGTCCTCCTCCGTCCAGTGCTCCGGGAAGAGGGTGCGGCGGCGGGGCTGTGCCGCGGCGGCGGCGGAGACGGCGAGGTCGCCGGCCAGCGAACCGGAGAGGTCGCCGCGAGGCCGGCCGGTGGCCGCCGGGTACTCGACGACCAGGGTGCCGTTGTCGTGCGTCCCGACGGTCCGGGTCGGGCGGACCCGCTCGGAGCCGGGCGGCGGCAGCAGATGGCCGCCGGGCTGCTCGGTGTCGCCGTACAGGGCGGAGCGGCGGGTCGCCAGGTCGAAGGCGGCCCGGGCCGGGGTCCCGCCGGGGGTCGTCTCGGCCGGCCACCGGCCGAGCGCGCCGTCGACGGCCGTGTTGAGCTCGCGCAGGTGGCGCGGCGCCAGGGCCGCGGTGGCCCGGCCGCCGTTGTCGGGGATGCCGGCGTCGACATCGATGCCGAAGCGGCCGAACTCGTCCAGGTACTGGGCGGCCATCAGCCGGCCGTCGGTGTGCCGGGCCCAGTTGAAGCGGTCGACCCTGCGGTACTCGTCCGGAAGGCCCAGCCAGTGGCCGAGTTCGTGGGCGATCGACTGGCCCGGGAGGTCGTGCCGCCACTCCACCATGTCGTCACCGCCCGGGACGGGGCCGGGGTGGAGCGTGACGGTGTTGTGCACGGCTCCGCCGGCGGGGTCGACCTCGACCCGGACGACCAGCCGATCGCCGGCGGGCAGCCGGTGGCCGACGTTGTAGACCTCGTCGACCCCTTGCTGGGCGCGTCGGGCGAGGTCGCGCACGGTCGCCTCGATGGCAGCCGGGTCCTGGACGAGACGCGAGGTGTCGACCCCGACGCGCAGGACGAGCTCGGTGGCCCGCTCCCCGTCGGGCAGGAGGCCGCGCCGCGCCTCGAAGGAACGCAGGGCACTGGCCGAGAAGATGCCCGACTCGGGGGCGTTCTGCGGCCCGCCGACGTGGGCCGCCAGGTAGCCCGGCCGGAGCGAGGATCCCGGCGCGGCGGCGAGCGGGTCCGGGCCGGGGCCGTTGAGGAAGTCGAAGGCGCCGGGGGCGTTGAGGTCGAAGGCGCCGAGGGCATGGGGGCCGAGGTCGTTGAGGTCGTTGAGGTTGTTGAGGTCGTTGAGGTCGAAGGGCAGGGCGTTGGGGTCGAAGGGGCCGAGGTGGTCGTCGGCGAGATCGAGGTCGTCGAAGAGGAGGTTCGCCAGGTGGTTCTCGGCCGGCAGGGGAACGGCCTCGGCCATGTCGACGTCGCCCTGGCCGGCCGCGAAGGGCATCAACTCGTCGGCGTCCTGGCCGAGATGGGGCGGCTGGTGCTGGCCGCTCCCGCTGCCGGAGGCACCCCCGCCCAGGCCTCCCGGCCGGTGGCTGTGGGACGGCGACGCCTCGGTCATCTCGACGTCCGAGACGTCCGAGACGTCCGAGGTGTCGGAGTGCGGCGTCCCGGGCGGCGTCTCGCCGTCGGGATCGTGCCGGTACTGGTCGATGAGCCCGTCCACGGCGCGCACCACGAACCACTCACCCCCGACCCGGCCGCTGTGGGTCGTGACGCCCGGCTGCTGCGGGTCCGGTACGCCCGGCTGGTTGGCGCGCACGAGGTGGGCGGCGTACCGGCCCAGCTCCCGGGACCAGTCCGCGGGCAGCGCCGGGTCCGCGTGCAGGAGGGAGGAGGGACCGAAGGAGGCGTCGACGTCGCTCCGGAAGGCCCGCAACTGGTCGGTGGTGGGCGGGCGCTCGGCCGTCCCCGGCGTGCCGGGCTCGCGCAGCGGGTCGGCCGCGACGGAGGGGAGCAGCCGCCAGCCGGTGGCCGGCGCCTCGTCGGCGAGGTCGCGGATGTATCCGGGAATGTCCCCGGCCGCCGCCTCGATGAGGCGGGGCAGCAGCGCCTGGACGTCGATGTCGTCGTCGTGCGGGACCCGCAGGCTGGAGTGGGCCCCGGCCGGGTCGTCGGTGAACACCACCCGGAGCCGGACCAGGGGCTCGTCCCCGGTGGACAGGCTGTCGAGGTGCGCGTCCAGCGACTCCTGCACCTCGGTCCGGTACCGGGCCCGCTCCTCGGGGGTCGAGCCCTCGGTGCGCAGGTGCACGGCGGCGGACAGCTCGATGCCCAGCTGGCCGCTCTCGAAGCGAATGTGACGGATCGTCACCGGAATGTCGCTGTCGGGGGTGACGGTCGTGTGCCGCACGGCCGACCGCGCTGCCACGGCGTCGTGACGCCACTCCGGGTGCGCCTGCTCCGGCTGGTGCACCGTCGGGCGGTGGGCCAGGTGCAGGCCGTCCCGGGTGAGCCCCTCGATCTGCAGCGGCAGCGCCTCCCCCGGGAGGTGCGCCAGGCCGACCCAGCGCTCGGTCCGGCCGTCCGGCAGCCGCTCGACGGTCGCGTCCCGGTGGGCCTCGTGCACCGCCTGCTCGACCCGGGAGGGCAGCCAGGTGTCGGGGTAGAAGGTGTGGGTCTCCCGGTCCGCGCGCCGGTACCAGTGGGACGGCAGTTCGGACTCCGGGGAGCCCGCTTCCACCATCGGGTCGAGGAACCAGACCGCCGCCCGGTAGGTGCCGTTGCCGTTGGTCTCCACCCGGTCGTCGACCTCGACGCCGTACCGGCGGGCGGACTCCTCGGTCGGCCGGTGGTGGGCGCCGTCCATGGTCTGCCGGTCCCCGTACAGGGTCAGGTCGGCGATCCGCTGGTCGAACGGCTGGCCGGTCCGCCGGTGCGGCAGGTAGTCGGGCGTCTCCAGCCCGCGCTGGTCGTCCGCCGGGCGGAACGAGACGAACGCGGAGCCCCGCAGCTCGCCCTCGATCCGTACGCCGCCGTACTCGCCGGTCCACCGGTGGCCGAGGCCGCTCTCGCGGATCCCGCCGTTGCGGCGGGCGTCGAGGTAGGCCTGCTCGGCCGCGTACACCGTCTGCTCGGTCGTCCAGTGCTCCGGGAACATCATCCGGGTCAGGCGGGACCGGCCGGGCGTGTTGTCGTCCGAGGCGCGTCGCGGTGCCTCGGAGGTCTCGTCCCCCAGGCCGACCGTGGTGCGGATCCGCGCCCGGTAGGTGCCGTTGAGGTTCTCCGAACCCGGGACCGGCTCCGGCCGCTGCTGCGCGGCGCCCGGTCGCGGTGCGAGGTGGCCGGTCTCTCCCGGCCGGAGGCCGGACAGGGCCTCCTGGCGCGTCTCCAGGCGGAACAGCGCCCGGCGCGGCAGGCCGTCGGAGCCGAACCGGTCGGCGTTCGACCGGCCGTCCGCGTGCCAGGCGCCGTCGATGACGGCCCCGAGCTGACGCAGGTTGCGCGGCTGCAGGAAGCGTTCCCGGTTCTCGGTGTCGCCGCCGAACGGGTTGTCCTGTTCGACCTGCACACGGCCGGACCGGTTGATGTACGTCCCGCCCATCAGACCACCGTCCGGGTACACCGCGCGTGCCCCCTCCGCGGCGTCGCGGTACTCGTCGGGCAGGCCGAGCTGGTGCCCGAGTTCGTGGACGAGGGTCGTCTCGGTGGTGTTCAGCCCCCAGGTGAGGTTGTCCGCCCGTTCGAGGTGGGTGAGCACCTCGACCGTCACATGGGGGTCGTCGTCGGGGTCGACGAACTGCAGCCGCACGCGCAGCCGGTCGCCGTCGGGCAGCCGCTGGCCCCGGTTGAACAGGCGGTCGACGCCGTCGTGCGCCCGCTGCCGCAGGTCCTCCAGCCGCTGGGCGGATCCCGCGAGCGACAGGTCGACGTCCGCCACGTCCAGGGTCACCCGGATCGTCAGCAGGGTCTCGCGGTCACCGCCCGGCAGGTCGTTGCGGTGGATGTCGAAGCCCTGGTGGCGCTGAGTGCTCTCCAGCTGGAGCGCGGCGTCGTGCAGCGGGACGACCCGGACCGGGGCGTCCCGGGCCCAGAAGTCGGTGATCCGGCCGTCCTCCAGCCGGATCTCGATCCGCTGCCCGGCGAACTCGCCGCGGTGGAACACCGTCCCCGTGCCGGCCGGGAGTTCGCCCCGGCGCTCGGCGTCGGCCATGATCCGGTCGGCCGCGTACCGGGTCTGCTCGACCGTCCAGGTCTCGGGCAGGCCGCGGCCCGCCCGGTCGGAGAGGTCCCGGGTGGGCCAGTGCGGGAACGCGTCCTCGGCGCCCGCCACCCAGTGGACCCCCGGCGCGACCTCGACCCCTGCGGGCCGCTCCAGCAGGTACCCGGGGTGCCGCTCGGCCGGAGGCAGGACCAGGGCGTGGGCCGCCTCGTCCAGCCGCGGCGCGACGGCTTCGAGCCGCCGTTCCGCCCGCTCCATGCCCTGGGTGTTGACGCCGCGCAGGAACGGCGGCACCAGCTTCGTCGAGTCCGCGTGCCGGGCGGTCGGCATGTCAACCCGGAACGAGGCCGCCGCGGGGTCGTCGGTGAACCGAACGTCCACCCGGACCAGGCCCGGGAGGCCCACCTCGCGCCGGTCGACCAGGTCGACGAAGCCCGTGATGAACCGGCGGACGTAGTCCTGGCGGCGTGCCAGCACCTCCGGTGCGGTCCCCTCCGGCACGCGCACGTGCACCCGGGTGACAGCCTCGAAGCCCTCCTGTCCGCTGTCGAACAGCACCCGCCGGACCGACTCGATCCCCAGCCGGCCCCGCCGGTCGGTCCCCTGGTTGTCCGAACGGTGGACCACACCGTCCTCGCTCCAGGCCCGGTACGGCGCGTGCGGCTGGTCCGGCGTCGGGCGGTGCGTGAGCAGGGTCCCGGCCGCGTCCCTGGTCCCCTCGATCCGCACGCCGCCGGACTCGCCGACCCAGTGCGTGCGGCCGTCCGCCAGTGGCGTCTCCCGCAGCGGCAGCCGCGACGCGGCGCGCGCGTGCGCGAGGGCCGTGTCGGCCGTCCAGTCCCTCGGGTAGTAGACGTGCCCCGGGACGTTGTCCGACCGGAGCCAGCTCGACGGGAAGTGGGCGAGCGGCGAGCCCTCGTCGACGTGGGGCGACAGCGACCAGTCGTGGACCCGTACCGTCCCGTTGTGCTCCACCACCGGCTCCGGGCGCGGCGGGCGGTGCTCCGGGCGCATCAGGCCGGCCGGCGTGCCGTCGTCGTGCCGCGGCCGGTGCCAGAGACCGTCCAGGTCCAGGTGCAGCGAGGGGGCCGGCTCGGGCAGGGCGTGCGCGGCCGGCACGGTCGGGTCCAGCATCCGGAGGGTCGAACCGCCGACGGGGCGCGGCAGGTGGTACTGGGGTTCGAAGACCTGGTTCGGCTTCCCGTAGTAGTCGATGATCTCGCCGTTCTCCAGCTCCACCCGGAGCTCGGTGCCGGCGAAGCGCCCGACGACCGAGGCCGTGATGCCGGGCGGGAGCTGGGCCCGCTCCACCACCTGTGCCGCCGCGTACTGGCTCTCCCGCACCGTCCACTCGGGGGGCAGGCCCCGGCCGGCGGCGGGGCCGGCCGGGAAGGCCTCGGCCGGTGCTGCCAGCGTGTCCATCCGGGACTGGGTCGGCGGGCGCTCGCCGGTGCCCGGGGTGACCGGGACGTGCAGCGGTGACTCGGGTTCCCGCGGGGCGCCGGTGAGGCGGTCGTCCCAGGTGATCGGATGCTCACGGGTCAGTTCGGCGACCCGATCGCCGAGGTCTCCGAGGCGTCCCCGGAGACTGTTCGGGAACATCAGCTCGCTGTTCGGCAGCGGCCGCGCCGCCACCTCCAGGTCAAAGGGCCCGTCGACGAATTCGAGCACCACCCGGACCGGTCGACCGGGGAGCGACGTCCCGGCGTAGTGGTCCGCCATCGCCTGGAGCGCGTCCCGCTGGCTGGAGTTCGTCCCGGCGCGGTCCACCTGGACGCGCAGTTCGGTGCGCAGCGAACCGTCGGCGAGCAGGTCGCGGTGGAAGGTGGTGGACATGTTGCGGTCGCCGTCCATCATCGGGTGGGCCCGGAAGCTCGCCACGACCGCGGTCCCGCCGAGGTTCCGGAACGGCTGCCAGCCGGTCGGCCGGTGGACGAGGTGCTGGCCGTCCCGGAAGATGCCCTCGATCCGGACACCGCGGGCCGTCCCGATCCAGTGCAGGCTCCCGTCCGGCAGCTCTCGGGTGTGAAGCCTCGACTCGAAGGCCCGCCCCACGTAGCCGAGGAGCTCCTCGGGCCCCCAGTCCCCGGGGTAGAACGTCCGGCTCGGCTCGTCGGTGCGGCGGAACTCGCGGGTCGGGAACTCGCTCAGCGGTGCGTGCGGCGCGACCGCGGGGTCCAGGAACCAGACGGTCGCCCGGTAGGTGCCGTTGGGGTTCCGCTGCACGGGCTCGTCGATGCGCAGGCCGTGGTCGGCCGGCGTCATGCCCCGGTGGTGGTGGACGCCGGTGAGGGTGTGCCGGTCCCCGAAGCGGGTCAGGTCCTCGACCCGGTGGCCGAAGCCCGACGCGTTCCGGTGCGGTGCGGCGGACGGTGCCACGAGCCCGTGCTGGTCGTCGGAGGGCCGGAAGGAGGTGAACGCGTTCCCCCGGATGTCGCCCTCGATCCGCACCCCCTCGTACGTGCCGGTCCAGTGCTGCGAGCCGAAGTCGTCCGTGCTGACCCCGCCGTTGCGGCGGGCGTCCAGGTACGCCTGCTTCGCCGCGTACACCGCGTCCTCGGACGTCCAGTGCTCGGGGAACATCGTCCGGATCCGGCCGGGCCTCCCCACGGCCAGGTCGTCCGCCGCCCGGCGCCCGCCCGGGGGGTCACCGGCGTCGGCGAGGAAGGTGCCGTTGGGGTTCTCGGACCCGGGCAGCCGGCGCAGCGGGCGCCGCTCGGAGGCCGGCGGCGGCGTCAGGGGCCCGCCCCTGCCGTCCGGACCGTCGTGCAGGGAGGCCCGCAGCACGGCCTCGTCGAAGGACGCGCGGACCGGGGCCCCGCCGGGTTCCTGGAACCGGGGTGCGGTCTCGAAGACCCGGTCGAGCACCGCGCCCAGCTGGTCCAGGTTGTGCGGCCTGATCCCGACCGCGGGGCTGTCGGTCCCGTTCTCCAGTCGGGGGTGATCCGCGTCGTACCAGACCCGGTTGTGCCGGTCGAGCGCGGGAGCGGTCATGAGCCCGAGCTCCGGGTAGACCGGGCGGGGACCGTCCTCGGCCCGGCGGTACTCGTCCCCGAGGCCGAGCAGATGGCCGATCTCGTGGGCGATCGCCCTCGGCCGGGTGTGCACGCCCCAGTTCAGCGCGCTCTCCTGCGGCTGGTCGAGCAGGACGTTGACGGTGTGGTGGGCGTCCCGCGGGTCGTCGACGAACCGGACCGCGACCTCCAGCACATCGCCGTTGGGCAGTCGCCGGCCCTGGTTGAAGACCTCCCGGAGGCCCGCCTCCGCGTTGAGGCGCAGGCGGTCGAGGTTGCGCCCGATCTCGACGGCGCCGCCTTCCAGATCGAGGGGGTTCAGGTGCACCCGGACGGTCAGAATGGTCCGGGTGTCGCCACCGGGTGCGTCCTCCACCCGGTGGGCCTCGAAGGACTGGACGAACTGGGCCTGGAGCGAGCGCAGGAACCGGTCGGCGGGCGGACGCACCTCCGCCGTGTCCAGGACCCGGGCCGGCACGGGTACCGGCTCGGCCGACGCCTGGTCGCCGAGGCGCTGGCCCGGCGCGGCCCAGAAGTCCCTGATGGTCCCGCGTTCGACCAACAGCCTGATCCGGGCGCCGGCGTACTCGCCTTCGACCATCCGAAGGACCCGCGAGTTCCGCTGGTCGGCCGGGGTGTCCTGGAAGACCTGGTGCGCGGCGTGCCGGCGGTTCTCCGCGGTCCACGCCTCGGGCAGGCCGAGGCCGTCGGAGGCCCCCCGCGCGAGCCGGAACAGCGAGCCGGTGTCCTCGTCCACGGGCACGTGGACGACGCCGGGCGCCGCCTCCACCGCGGGGTCGTGCAGGCGGAACATCGGCGCGTAGTCGGGGTCCATGCCCTGCCGCGCGGCACTGGTGGCCTCGGACACGGCGTCCACCAGCTCGGCGGCCCGTTCCGGCCGGAGCTCCGGCGGCAGGTGGTGGATGAGGTTCCGCCGGTCCCCGGAGTGGACGGGCGTCGTCCAGTCGGCGTTCCGCGGGTCCTCGGTGAACTCCAGCGACAGCGCCAGTCGCCGGTCTCCCGCGGGTTCGTCGGGGTCCGAGTGACCACGGTAGGCGTCGAAGTGCCGGCGGGCCTCGTGGGCCAGCCGCTCCTGGACGTGGTGGACCTGCTCGGGCGTCATCCCGTCGGCCGGCCTCAGACGGATCCTGAGGGTGACCAGGTGGACCTCGTGGCCGCTGTCGAGGAGGCGCCATCGTCCGCCCATCGGCTGCCCGTCGACCACCACCTCCCGCTCGCCCGACCGGAAGAGCTCGCGGCTCTCCCGCCAGTACGGCCGGGGGTCGGCCCGGAGCTCTGCCGGCCCGTGCGCCACGACCCGGTCCCCCTGCGAGATGCCGGTGATCGGCAGCCCGTCGAAGCCACCGAACCAACGGGTCCGGCCGCCCCCCAGGTCGAAGCGGAGGCTCATCGGGTCGGCCGCGGCCGTGGCGGCCGCACGGGCGGCCTGCTCGGGCGTCCAGTCCTCGGGGTAGAGCAGGTGCCCGCGCGGGTCCGCGGGGGCCTGCCAGCGCGACGGGAACCGGGACAGCGGCGCCCCCGGCTCCACGTCCCGGTCGAGCACCAGGACCTCCGCCTGGCGGGCGCCGTACTCGGTCTCCTCCATCACGCCGGAGAACCGCACGCCCCGGCGCCCCGCACCCGGCAGGCCGCCGCGGGTCGACCGGTCCGGTCCGGGCTCGGCCGCCGTCGGGCCGCCCTGGTCGGTGGAGGGGCGGAACGAGGCGAACCCGCCCGCGCCGTCCAGCTCGCCCTCGATCCGGACACCCTCGTACTCGCCCTGCCAGCGGCGGCCGCTCGCGGTCTCCTCGACCCCGCCGTCGCGGCGGGCGTGCAGGTACGCCTGCTCGGCCGCGTACACGGCGCGCCCGGCGGTCCAGCGGTCCGGGAACAGGGTGCGCTCCCCGCCCCATTCCGTTCGTACCAGCACGGTTCCGTTGGCGTGGCGCTGTATCACCCGGTCCGCGCCGCTCGCGTCCGGGTGGAGGGCGGCCGGCAGGTGGCCCGGCGTCCCGGGGTCTCCGGTCAGCGCGGCGGTGCGGACCGCCTCGGTGAACACCGCCCTGGCCGGCAGGGGCAGGGAGTCGCTCCGGAAGGGCCCGCCCGAGACCTGGTCCGCGACAGCGCCCAGCGCGGTCAGCCGCTCCGGTGTCAGCGCCGGGACGACCCGGGACGACCCGCCGCCCGGGTGCGCCTCGACCGGCAGGTCGAAGGCGCGGGCCAGCTGGTGGACCACGTGCTCCTGGGAGATCCCCAGGTGCCAGTTCCGCTCGTTCTGACGGGTGCTCCGGTCGTGCAGGCGCACCGTGCGGTGGGCGTCCGCACCGGACTCCACGAACTCCACCCGTACCCGCAGCAGGCTGCCGTCGGGCAGCCGGTGGCCGGTGTTGAACAGCGCGGCGCCGGCCCTGATCCGGTCCTCCAGCGCGTTCAGCGCGGCCGTCCGGTCGATCGGCTGTCGCCGCGCATCGTGCGTCGGCAGGGCGGAGCGGTCCAGGTGGGTGCGCAGCACGAGGACGGTGGCGTCCTCCCCGTTGGCCAGGGTGCCCCGCCGCAGCTCGAACCGCCGGTGCGGGCCGCCGACCGGGGTGACCTCGGCCGAGGTGTGACCCGGCGCCAGCCCGGTGGCGAACTCGTGGGTCAGCGGAGCCGAGACACCGGCCGACGAGGACGAGGAGGACGAGGAGGACGACTCGCCCTCCACGTCGCCGGGGTGCCGGGGGGCCGCGGGGGCCCGCACCGGCTCGGGGACGGGATGGGTGTGCTGGGGCGCGAGCTCCTGCCCCGGCACGCCGCGGTAGTCCACGACCCGGCCGCCCTCGGTCCAGACCTCCATCCTGACCCCGTTGAACGCACCCTCGTAGAGCCGCCGACCCGGCATCTCCGGATCCGGCCGCCCGCCGCCCTTCGACGTCACCTCCGCCGCCGCGGCCATGGCCTCGATCTCCCTCCACGCCGGAGGAAGGCCACGGCCCGCGCCCTCCGGGAGGGGGTCCACGAAGCCGTGCCTGAGGATCGTCTCCAGGTCCGTCATCTTGCTGACGGTCGCGGGGCGTTCACCCGTGCCGGGCTCGGTGAGCTCCGGGGCCGCCGGGCGCGGGCGCGGGTTCGCGGCGCCCGGCCGGTCCGTCCAGCCCGTCCTCGGGGCGCCGTCGCCGAGCGCGCCGGCCAGCTCCCGGAACGGGCGGCCCGGAACGTCGACCAGCTCGGGCAGGAACCTCCGCAGGTCGAGCACGTCCGTGTCGGCCTCCCGGCGGATCAGGGTGCTGCTGTGGGCGTCCTCGGCGCTCCGGGTGAACTCGATCGTCAGCCTCACCGGCGCACCACCGTCGGTGTGCCGGTCCCGGACGTAGGCGTCGGCCGCCCGCTGGAGGTCGCTCTCGACGGTGCGCCTCCGCACGTCCTCGGTGCCCCCCTCGAAGCTCAGGTGCACCTTGGCGGTGAGCTCGATGCCCTCCTGGCCGTTGTCGAGCCGGGCGTGCCGGACGGTCACCCCGTGGCCGCCGGGGGCGGTCTCCACCCGGGCCGGTGCGGACCTCGCGAGCACGTTCTCCTCGCGCCAGTGGGCGAGCGGCTGCTCGACGGTCGGCCGGTGGACCAGGTGGAGCCCGTTGCGGGTGATCCCCTCGATCCGGACGCCGTCCGCCTCGCCCACCCAGTGCTCGGCCGAGCCGGGCCGGGGCCGGGGTCCGATCCGTGCCGCGTGCGCGGCGTACGCGGCGTCGACGGCGGCCAGGACGCGGTTCCGGTCCCAGGCGTCGGGGTACATCGTGTGGGCCTCGCCGTCGGGGCGGCGGTGCCAGCGCGATTCGAAGTTGGCCAGCGGGGCGCCGGGGGACACGGTGGGGTCGAGGAACCAGACCCTGGCCTGGTAGGTGCCGTTCTCGTGCGCCTGCCCGACCCGCGTCACCTCGATGCCGTGGACCCTGGCGGCCTCCGCGGTCGGTGCGTGGTGGACGCCGGTGAGGGTCTGCCGGTCGCCGAAGCGGGTGTGTACGTCCGTTCCCAGCCCGAACAGCCGGTTCGCGGGTCGGGCCGGCTCGTGCGTCGGCGTGACCAGGCCGCTCTGGTCCTCGGAGGGCCGGAAGGCGCCGAAGTGGCCCCTGGTCACCTCGCCCTCGATCCGCACGCCGCCGTACTCGCCGACCCAGTGGTGCGAGCCGCCGCTCTCGGTGATCCGACCGGTGCGGCGGGCCGAGTGGTAGGCCTGCTCGGCCGCGTACACGGCGTGGTCCGCCGTCCAGTGCTCGGGGAACATCGTCCGGCGGCCCGGCGACCCGCCGGCGGGAGCCGGCCGGGGTGCCGTCACGAGGTCGCCGGCCGACGCGTCGGTGATCACCCGCGGCTCCGCGGCCGGGGTCTCGACCCGGAAGGTGCCGTTGCGGTTCACCGGCTCGTTCGCCCGCACCGGGCGGGGCCGGTCCGAGCCCTGACCCGGGTACAGGTGGCCGCCGGTGCCGTCGTCGCCGCCGAACAGCGCCGTGCGGCGGGCCTGCTCGCCGAAGCCGGCCCGGGGCGGCACGGCGCCCGGGGCGTCCGGACGGACCGGCACCCGGAGCGCCGCGTCGACGACGGCGCCGAGGTCCCGCAGGTAGCGAGGCGGCAGACCCAGCGGGGAACGGCGGGCGGCCGAGAGGCCCAGGTGGTCCATGTCCACCTGGAACAGGCCGAACCGGTCCAGGTGGTCGGCGGTCATCAGCGCGCCGTCCTCGTAGACGGGCCGCGGGCCGTGGTCCGCCTCCCGGTACTCGTCGGGCAGGCCCAGGTTGTGCCCGAGTTCGTGGGCCAGAGTCCGCTCGTTCGTCGTCAGGCTCCACTCCCCCGAGTTCTCCCGGTCGAGCGTGCGGTGGACGACGACCGTGTGGTGGGCCTCCTCCGGGCTGTCCACGAACTCCACCCGGACCTGCAGCAGATCGCCGTTGGGCAGCCGCTGGCCCCGGTTGAACTGCTCGCCGACACCGCGCCCCGCCCTGTCCCGCAGCGCGGTCAACGCGGTCCGGGTGGCCGCGTCCAGGCCCGCCCCCGGGGCGGACTCCAGCCGCGAGGTGTCCAGGTGCATGCGCAGGGTCAGCGCCGTCCGGGTGTCCCCGCCGGGGAGTTCGACGCGCTCGGCCTCGAACGACTGCCACCCGCGGTCCGACAGCGTGCGCAGGAAGGCGTCCCCGGGCGGGCGGACCTCGGCGGTGGCGAGCACCCGGTGCGGGCCGGTCTCCGCCGTGTGCCGCGGGGCTCCGTCACCGGTGCGGACGCCCCAGAAGTCGGTGATCCGGCCGTTCTCGACCCGCACGGCGACGTCGACGCCGGCGACCCTCCTGATGCGGACCGGCGGGGCCTGCGCCCCGGTGGCCAGGAGGTCCGCTCCGCCGCCCTCCACGGAGCGCGCGACCACGTCGGCCGCGAACCGGGCCTCCTCGGTGGTCCACTCCGGCGGCAGCCCCCGGTGCGGCTTGTCCCAGGCCTCCTCGGTGAAGGACTCCCGCAGGCGGGGCAGCTGAGCCGCCATGGCGTCCGTGGACCGGGGCAGCGGCTCGTCCTGACGGACCGTGCCGGGCTCGCGCAGGCTGCCGCGCACCGGTTCCGGGATCGCGGCCGGCGGGGCGAACGGGTCCGGCTGGGTCTCGGTCGGCCGGTGGGTGAGGATCCGGCCGTCCCGGCTGAGCCCCTCGATCCGGATGCCGTAGGCCTCGCCGACCCAGTGCACCGTCCGGCCGTCGGCCAGCGTCACCTGCCGGGCCGGGTTGGCGGCCACCTCCCACGCCGCGGTCGTGGTGTGCCCGATCGTCCAGCCTGCGGGGTAGCGCATCGGCGCCGGCGCGTCGGCCGGCCGGTGCCAGCGGCTCGGGAACGCGGCCAGCGGCGAGTCCGCCGGCAGGGCCGGGTCCAGGAACCAGACCTCCGCGCGGCCGGTGCCGTTGACGTGGAGGGTCTGCGGATCGACCGGGCCGGCGTGGACGCCGAGTGCGAGCGCCGTCTCGAAGTCGACCTCGTGGTGGACGCCGGTCATGGTCCGCCGGTCGCCGTAGTCGGCGATCCGGCCCAGCTCGGCCGCTTCGGCGGGCGCGGGCCGGTTCGGCGCGTAGTCCGGGGCGGTCAGCCCGTGCTGGTCGGTCGAGGGGCGGAAGGAGGTGATCAGGCCGTCCTGCTGGTTCCCCAGGATCCGCACTCCCGCGTACACGCCCGCCCAGCGGCGGTCGGTCGGCTGCAGGCCGCGGGCCACCGCGTCGAGATGCGCCTGCTCGGCCGCGTACACGGCCTCTTCCGCCGTCCAGTGCGGCGGGAAGAGCGTCATGTCCGTCATGCCGTCGTCCGTCTGCAGGCGCAGGGTGCCGTTGGGGTTCCGGTGGTACTCCCCGCCCGGGTGGGCCTCCCGCAGCTCGGACGTCAGCAGCCGGCCGGTCCCGTCGTCCTGCCCGTACAGCGAGGCGTCGCGGACGTGCGGCTCGATGGTGGGGCGCGGTGCGGGCGCGGCGCCCGCCGCCCCGGCCGCCGGGGCGAACGCGCCGTCGACGGCGGCGCCCACCTCGCGCAGCCCGTGCGGCACCGGGCCCTGCACCGCCCGGCGCCCGCCGGGGGCGTTCTCCCCGTGCGTCTGCCGGTGCTGCTCCCGCAGGCCGAGGGCGTGGCCGATTCCGTGGGCGAGCACGTCGCGACTCGCCCCCAGGCTCCAGTTGACCCCGTCCTGGCGGACGGTGCCGGCGTGCAGCTTCACCGTGTGGTGCGGGGCGTCGGGCGCGTCGACGAACTCGACCCGGACCCGGAGCACACTGCCGTCCGGCAGCCGGTGGCCGGTGTTGTACGCGTCGGCCACGGCGGCCGCGGCCCGCTCGCGCAGGGCCTCCACGGCACGCTCGGACGGCGCGCGGAGCCCCGTGGTGTCCAGGTGGGTCCGCAGGACGAGCTCGGTCGCCCGGGTGCCGTCCGGCAGGGTGCCGCGCCGGGCCTCGAACGGCCTCGGTGCGGGGGCGTCCCCGGGCCCGGCGGGGCGGTGGACGTGGGCCGTGGTGAAGTCCGGCGCGAGGTGCGAGAGGGCCGGCACGGGCACGACGCCCTGGCCCTCGCCACCGTGCGGCGGGAGCACCGTGGGCGTCAGGGGGTCCGTGGTGTTCCCGGGGACGACGGGGTGGACCGGGGTGAGCGGCGGCGTCGCGGCCGACTGGTCGGCGAGGTCGGTGGACTCGGTGGGTTCGGGGGCCTCTGGCGCCTGCCTGGGCGCGCGCGGGGCCGTCGGCCGCGGCTCGGTGGTCGAGTCCTGCCCGGCGTCCGCCTGCGGCTTCCCGGACTTCGGGGCCGGGCGGAGGTCGTCGGTCAGCAGCGGGGGCGGCGTCGGCACCGGCGGCTCGTCGCCCGGGGTGCGGCGGTCGCGGGTGGGCTCCTGGCCGAGCAGGACCGACGCGATGCTCTCGGTCTGCCGTGCGGGCCCGGTGCGCGGCGGCTCCTGCGCCGGGTGGCGTCCGTCGGCGTCGGGGTCGCCCGGGGGGCGCGGCGTGGGCGCGTGCGGCGGCGGGGCGACCGGGGCGGTCCGGTCGGACGAGGTGGTGGAAACGGGCGCCGGGCGGCTGACGTCCTGGTGCCCGCCGGTCGCCGTCGCCGTGGCGGTCGCGGTCCGCTGCTGTCCGGGCTCGTTCGGCCCGTCGGTCCGGTTGTGCTGGACCGGCGGCAGGTCGGTGGCGGACTGGGTGGGCCGCGGCGTCGGCCGGCCTGGCGTGCCGGGCTTGGGGGCGTCCTGCCGCGGTGCGTCGGACTTCGGCGCGTCCGGCTTCGGGCCGGCCGCCGGGTCGTCGTGCGACTGCACCCGGACGGGCGGCGTGGTGGCCGGCTTGTCGTTCGACGCCAGGTGCTCGCCGGCGCTGGAGGTCCGCGACGGCCTCGCCGGCGGGGGCGTGGCGGGGGCGTCGTGAGCTCCGAGGTCACCGAGGAAGTGCAGCCCGGCCAGGCCCGTCGGCTCGTGCGCGGAGCGCTCGTCCGCGAGGAAGTCGGCGTACTGCAGCAGCGACTGCGTCCACTCGGCGACCTCGTGGTCGGCCTCCGGTGAGGTGATCTTCCGCCCCGAGGCCGTGCCGATGTTGTGGGCCACGTCCTCCAGCGAGTTGATGTGCTTCAGGTGAGCGGCCTCGTAGGCGCTGCTGTGGCCCAGCCGGGGCACCGGGAACGGCACGACCTTGCCGGACGCGAGGCAGGCCAGGGCGGCGAAGTTGATCGGGTGCCAGGGCGGGAAGTACTTGGACGCCCCCTCCTCCACCGCCGCGTGCTGGGTCGTCTGAACCCAGTTGGAGTACCTGTGCATCAGCGGGCCGGCACCGAGGTGCATGACGTGGCCCATGATCCCGGTCATCATGCCGCCGACGAAGCTGCCCCCGGTGACGGTGAACTCGTGGTTCTCCCCGAAGGTGAGGTTGTAGGTGCCTTCGGTGAGGACGTTCTGCACGCCGGACTTGATGTACCCGCCGACCGCCATTCCGAGCTTGTACCCCTTGTTCCCCGCGCCCATCTGCTCGGCGAGCGCGGGCAGTTCATGGGTCAGCAACCTCGTCTGGCGCGCGGAGAGCTTGTCCGCGCCCTCGTGCGTGAGGACGTCTCCGAGCGCGCCCTTGACGCCGCCGAGCCGCTCCAGGCTCTTCGCCCCCCAGTTGGAGGCGAAGGCCTGGCCGAACTCCTTGCCGAGCGACTTGGCGACCGTGTCGCCGAGTTCCTTGCCGAAGTGCTTGGTGAAGATCTTCTCCATCTCCTGGACGAAGATCCCGGAGAGCGCGTCGGTGCCCTTCTTGCCGAAGCCGTGGTGCAGCTGCTCGGTGGCCGCCTCCATCAGGCTGCCGAGGTCGCGCGCGAAGGCCTTGGCGGCGGCCTTCTCCTGCCCCGTGAGCGAGTGGGCCGCCGCGCTCGCCAGCGCCTCCTTCTCGGCCCCCTTGGCCGCCGCACCCGCGGTGCTCGCCAGCGCCTCCTTCTCCGCGGCCTTGACCGCGGCACCCGCCGTGCTCGCCAGCGCCTCCTTCTCCGCGGCCTTGACCGCCGCGCCCGCCGCGCTCGCCAGCGCCTCCTTCTCGGCCCCCTTGACCGCCGCGCCCAGCGTGCTCGCCAGCGCCTCCTTCTCGGCCCCCTTGACCACCGCGCCCAGTGGGCCCTTCAGCCCCTCCTTCTCCGCGGCCTTGGTGGCCGTCTCCAGCAGGGCCTTGAGACCCTGGATGTCGCCGTGCACCAGGTAGTTGCTCAGCTGGTCGGCGAGCAGCCGGCCACCGCTCTTGCCGAGGAGCCTCCCGAGCAGCTTGCCGAGCCCCAGTCCGAAGAGCTCCAGCGGGCCGCCGAGCACACCGCCGATGAGGCCGAAGAGGACCGCCTGCTTGGTGTACTCCTTGTCGACGTGGTCGCGGTTGCCCTGCCCGATCTGGAGGTTCTGGATGATGCCGTCCATCAGCAGACCGCCCACGATGCCGGAGAACGTGTGCATCGCGATGGTCTTGAGCAGGTACTTCATCAGCGCCGTGAGCGCGACCTTGGTGAGCAGCTTCCTCAGCACCAGGCCGGACAGGCTGGCCCCGAAGCTGAACGGCGCCCAGAAGATCGCCAGCGCGATCTCGACCATCAGCTGCACCAGCTGGGCGATCGCCATCCACTTGGTGTACTCGACCGCGTTGGCCACGTCGCCGGCGCAGGCTGCCAGCGCCTTGGCGGTCTTCTCCGCCGCCCCCACGTAGTCCTCGGTGCTGCTGTCGGTCTTGCCGACGAACGAGTTCATCTGCCAGAGGAACGACTTGGCGGCCTGACCCTCGACGTGGCCCTTGCAGTGCTCCGTCACCCTGATGATCAGGTCGCGCAGCTCGGGCAGCTCCTTGGACAGCAGCTCGTAGCTGTCCCGCAGCTCGCGCAGGTCTCCCTCCTTCACCTCCGGCCAGGGCATGCCGGTGATGATGGTGAAGAACCGTGCTGTCGAGGCGTTGACCTCGATCGACGAGTGGGGCACGTGCTGCCTGCCGTTCCGGTCGTTCCAGGGGCGCCTGCGCGCCGTCACTGCTTGTCGGGGTCCCGCGGCCGGATCGTCAGCCGACTCGTGGAGGGGCCCGGGGGTCCGGGCTCAGAACCCGTTGGCGATGTCGTGGGAGTGGTCGTTGGCCCTGTCGAGCGCGTCGGCCAGCACCTCCCCGTTCTGGCCGACCGAGCCCATCGTGCCCTTGATCTTGAGGATCAGGTCGTACAGGTTCTTGGTGCCTTCGTCGACCTGCGCGTGGTACTGCTTGCCGATCTCGTCGTTGCCGCCGACCTTCAGGTTCGCGCCGTTGATGTCCTCCACGTGGCGCAGCACCTTGGCGACCATGTCCTTCAGCTCGAAGAACTCGCCGAACTTCTGCTTGAGTTCGGCGGTCTTGGCGGTGGTGCTAACCATGGAACTCCTCCTGGCGGTCCGCCTTCTTCTTCTGGTCCTCGGGCTCGTAGCCCGGGCGCATGGCCCACAGCGGTTCGAGGATCTCGTCCAGCTCGGTGCCGCCGGTCATGGAGAGCCGCAGCGTCTCCCCCATGCCGTCGAACCGGCCGATCCGCTCGGCGACCTGCTCGCCCACGGCCGCGCGGGCCTCGTTGAGCGAGTCGGTGAGAACCTTGGCCAGCTCGGCGGGGGCCATCTCGCGGTAGCCGTTGGTGTGGAAGGTCATCGAGACGACCTGGCCCTGCGAGCCGACCTTGACGGTGACCATCCGGTCCTTGGAGGTGACCGAGGCGGTGAGCTCGTTCATCTCCTTCTGCATCTCCTCGGCCCTGGCCAGCTCGCTCTGCATCTCCGCCATCGCCTGGGCGATCTGTTCGGCGAACGGGTTGCTCATGTGCTGCTTCCTGTCTCGTCGTCAAAAGCCGGGGACCCCGCCCGCCTTCGGGCGGACGGGGCACTCGTCCGCGTCAGCGTCCGATGACGCCGTGCACGGCGCCGGTCTCGGTGCCCCAGGTCTCTTCGTCCTCCGCCAGCCAGGTGGTGCGCCGGCGGTCCTTGTCGTTGGGGCCGCCCTGGCCCCCGGCACCCATCCCGCCGGGCGGCATCATCGGCGGCATCCCGCCGGAGCTGGTGGCGGTCTGCCGGCCGGTCAGCAGGGCCTGCTCCTGGGCGGCGGCCTTGGCGGCCTTCTCGGCGGCCATCCGCTCGGCGTTGGCCTGGTCGACCGCGGCCTTCACGGTGTTCGGATCGGCACCGCCCGCGAGCGCGCGGGAGCTCAGGCCGCCGCCCATGCCGGTGATCACCGGGCCGCCACCGGGGTTGAGCAGGCCCCCCGAACCCGAACCGGACAGGCCGCCGCCGAGCCCGCCCGTGTTGTAGGCGAAGCCGCCGGGGCCGAAGTTGCTCGGCGTCAGCAGGTCGTTCCCGCCGTCGCCGGAGTACCGGTCGGCGAGCAGCTGCCGGTACTCCGAGACGGTGTTGCCCTTGTCGTCGCGCAGGGTGCCGTCCGGCCCGATGGTGTAGTTCGGGCCGGCCACCATGGGATTGCCGTTGGAGTCGAGCACGGGGTTCCCGTTCTCGTCGACGATCCGGCCGTCCTTGGTGATCACGGAGCCGGGCGGTACGGTGACGGGCCGGTTCGAACCGCCGCCGCCCAGCAGCGGGTTGTCACCCAGCAGACTGTTCCCGCCGGCCCCGCCGCCGATCAGGTCGAGACCGCCGTTGGAGCCGGACCCGGACGTCCCCGAACCGCCGCCGTTGCCGGTGAGGCTCCAGTTGTCACCGGTCTTGTCGCCGTTGAGCCCCAGGTCCTTGGTGTTCGGCCCCGGGCCTCCCCCACCGGTGATGTTGTCCGTCTTGAAGTTGCTGGGATCGTTCTTCAGGTCCTTGGTCGGATCGTCCGTGCCGGGCCCGTCCGTGCCGGGGCCGTCCGTACCGGGGCCGTCCTTGGTCGGATCGTCCGTCGACGGCGGAGCGGGCATGGGCATCCGCAGCTCCAGGTTCGACACGTGGGCGTCGAGCAGGACCTTCGCCCGGTCGTACTGGCCACCGACGATGATCTGGGCGTTGTTGGCCTGAACGTCCAGGATCTTGACGACGTTGTTCTGCCAGATCACCCGCGCCTCGTGGTCCACCTTCTCCCAGAAGGCCACGGTCTTGGGATCCCCGAAGGCCCCAGGATTGATCTTGAAGTCGAAGCTGTTCGCCGTCTGACCGTCACTGACGCTACCCGTGACCGAATCGTACGTGCCCTTGTAGTCGTACGCGCCGTCGTGGAACGACCCCTGGCCCGTGATGTCCTTCGTCGTGATCGTCACCGTCGCCCCCGCGAGGCCTGCCAGCAGCGCCTCGGTCAGGGCGAACCCACCCCAACGGTTCCGCGAATTGAGGTAGTCGGTCCAGCCGTAGTTCATGTACATCAGCGCGGCGTTCGTACCGGAGGTGCATACCCGCAGGGCCTGCTCCACCCCCGACTCCAGCTCGCGGTGGAAGCGTTCGACCTCGTTCCCGAAGGCCTTCAGGAGGCCGTGGAACGCACCCGCCGCGCTCCCCTGCCAGTCGGTGCCCGGCGAGTCGATCTCATCCGCCCAGGCACTGACCGTGGGGGCCAGCTTCGCGACGTACTCCTTGAGGTTCTTGAGGTCATCGGCGACCGTCACGAAGCCGGGAATGTCCAGCCTGTCATTGACGCGCTTGTCCTCGGGAAGACCGTACATGCGGGTCATGACGGCGGCGCCGTCCAGAAACTTCTGGATCTTGGATTCCGGGCCCTCCACCACGTCGACGTCGTAGCTGGTGCCGATGGTGTACGAGCCGTGGCGAGTCTTGCTGCCCTGCGAGTAGGTGAAGTTCCAGGACACCCAGACGTCGAAGTGCCCGCCGCTTCCGTCCGAACCCCGCCAGCCGTCGAGGATCTCCTCGGGCACCTGGCCGCTCTTGGCTTTTTCCAGACCGCTCTTGACCCACTTCTTGGAATCATCGACCACCGACTCCCTGGTGGGCGTCCCCGGATCGCTCGACGATGTCAAGAATGTGAGCATGTCTTCCCATTTGCCCATGTCAGGCCCCTCCGCGGCCGTGCGCTACTGCATAGGGGCGGGGCCGGCCCGCGCCGAGGCCGGCTCCGCCTGGTGACGGACGCTCAGCGGCCGCCGCCACCACCGCCGCCGCCGCCGGACAGGGTCGGGTTGATCAGCCACATCAGCTGGGCCTCGGTGAGGGCCTCGTCCTGCGCGTTCGACAGGATGAGGTCGGCCATGCCCAGGTCGCCCTTCAGGGTCGTCAGCTGCTTCGTGAGCGTGGTGAACTGGAGGCTGACCGCCTTGCAGTACTCCGTGAACGACGTCTTGAACGCCCCGGGCGCTGTGAACACGATGCCGTCGGTGCCCGCGAGGAACGGGACGTGGTCGTACGCCCTGATCTTGGTGATCGTCGGATTGGTGTTGAGCTCGGTGACCAGCGCTTCGAGCTTCTCCTTGGCGAACGTCGCGAGGTAGCCGTCGGTGATCTCGGTCGTACCGCCGCTGCCCTCGCCGTCCGGCTTCGTGCCCATCCGGCTCAGCCCGCGACGTGGTCGAAGTGGCTGCCGGCCCGCATGTCCGCGTCCTTGATGACGTTGCGGATCTCGGAGAGGGCCGTGTGGGCCGCGACGATCTTCAGGCCCATCTTCTCGTCGGCGGTGTGGAGCGTGTTCGACAGGTTCCCGGCCGCCATCGCGAAGTCACCGACCAGCTCGACGTTGATCTTGCTGTCGAGGTACGACTTCAGGTTGCTCATCGCTTCGTGCATCGTCTTCGCGTGCGCTTCGAGGTCGGTGATGGCACTGTCGATGCCGGCGTAGTGGAGCGACATGCTGCCCATGGAGCGGTCCTTTCGATACGGAGTTCTGGTGCGGAGAGCGGGCGTCGGCCACCGCGTCCCGCGGCAGCCGTGCAGGGCGTCGGCTAGCGGGGGTTCAGGACGTCCTCGACGTGCTGCCCGGGACCGCCGCCGCCACCGTTGAAGTCGGCGAGGGTGTTCGTGTGGTCGTCGGCCGCGTTGAACACCTGACCGCCGTCGCCGAGCTTGACGTGGAAGGCGTCGTAGTCCCGCTTGACCAGCGCGTACTGCTCCAGCCAGGCCTGGATCTGGTTCTGGAACGTGGTGCTGGCCGCGCCGGAGAAACTGTCCCGGACGGCCGTGTTGATGTCCTCGATGTAGGCCGCGGTCTGCGACATCTCGTTGTACCGCGACTCGACCATGGTCCTGATGTCCTGCAGGACCTTCTGGTCGACCGTCGTCTGCTGAGCCACCGCGAGTACCTCCTCCATGAGTGCCGGCCGCACCCGGCCGGCCACGTGTGCCACAGGCCGGCAGGACCGGCCCGCCAGGGTGAACGGGACGGCGCCGCCGGACGGTTCACCGTCCGGCGGCAGGGCTCCGGCTCACCGTGCGCAGCGGCCCTCGGCGGCGGCCGGGGGCTGCACGATGCCGCCGGCGAGCGGCCCCGGGTCGAGGCTGGGCCCGGTGGGCAGCAGCGAGAGCACCCGCCCGGGCACCGCCACCGGGGTGGCCCCGACGTAGCCGAGGCGCTCGGCCACCGCGGCGGAGGCCAGCGGGTACTTCACGCCCGTGTCGGTGACCAGGTAGAGGGTGGTGCCGAAGCCCCCGCCGGACAGCGCCCGCACCAGGGCGCCGCCGCCGGGGCGCACCGCGATCCGGTCGGCGGGCGTGCAGCTGGGGATGACGCCCGGTTGCAGGGCCGGCGGCAGGCCGAGCACGGTGGTGGCGTCGGGGACGGCCACGGTGAAGTCCCCGCCGTCGCCCGCCGGGTTCAGCGCCCCGCAGACGGCCTGGTTGCCGGTCGGCGACAGCAGGGCCGGCGGCCGGGCGGGCAGCTCCGCCGGGTTGAGGGCCGCGGTGGCGGCGGGCGGTGCGGAATGGGCGGCGAGGTCCTCCGCGCCGACCGGGGAGAGCGCGACCTGGCCGCTGCCGTAGGCGTCCCGCTGGGTACGCAGATCGCCCTGGAGCAGGGCGAGTTGGGTGACGGTGACGGGCACGAGGCCCTGCTCGGCGAGCACGTACCGCTCCTCGCCGGTCCCGGTGAACAGCTGGCCGATCCGGGTGGCCCGCCCGCCCAGCGCGGGGCCGGGGTTGCCCCGGCCGGGCAGGTCGGGGGCGCGCAGGTCCGGTCCGGCCGGGAAGGCCGCGAGGAACGCGGCGGTGACCGGGACGGGCACGGCCGCGGTGTAGCCGAGGGCGCGGACGGCGCCGCCGGCGGTGTCGAGGGCGAAGCGGCGGCCGTGCCAGAGCAGGTGGACGCCGCCGTCGGGCGCGGCGATCAGGACGCCCCGGTCACCGGCGCTCCGGCCGGACTGGCGGGTGCCGACGGCGACGGACAGCTGGGGGGCGGAGCGGGCCGCCGCGGCGCCCGCCGTCTGGACGGTGCAGACGAGCCAGTCGGCGCCGGCGACGGCGGCCGGGCCGGGCAGCCCGTCGGGGGCGCCGACGATGCCGATCGGGGTGCCGCGTTCGGCCTTCTCCAGTGAGCGGGCGGAGACCTGGTCGACCTTCAGCTGGTCGCCGGCGAGCAGCTTGGCGCTGGACTCGTTGAGCACCGGGTGCAGCAGGCCGCCGGCGAAGACGTACCGGGCGCCGGTCTCCTTGACCACCACCAGGGTGCCGGGCTTCTGCCAGCCGGTCGCGCCGCCGGGCTTGACCAGGCCGTAGACGCCGGCGCCGGCGCCGATCAGCAGGGCGACGGCCAGGCCGATCGCGGCGCCGCGGTTGGTGCGGCCGACGGGGGTGTCGGGGGCGTCCGGCTCGGCCCGGAGCACGCCCGCGGCGACCCGGCTCATCACGAACAGGTGGGCCTGCACCTGGTCGCGTCGGGACTGCATGCGGTGGTCCTCCTCGGTGCGGGGTTCAGGGGCGCGGGTCGGCGGCCGGGCGGCCGGGCCGGCTCAGCCCGCCAGGCCGCGCATCATCTGGTAGAAGCCGAGCACCTGGAGCGCGAGCGGCAGCAGGGCGAGCGCGGCGAGCGAGTGCAGCAGGTCCCCGGCCCGGCCCCAGTAGGGCAGCAGTCGCCGCCCGGGCACCGTCCAGGCGGTCACGGCGAGCGCGGCCGCCGCGACGAGCAGCACGGTGAACAGGGCGAACCGGCCGGACTGGTCGGCGCCCTGTCCGAACCGGACGGCCAGCAGGGCGACGCCCAGCGTGCCCGGCAGCAGCAGGGCGAGCCGCTGGCGGATGCCCCCGATGTCCCGGGCGTGCAGCAGGAGCAGCACCGACAGGTCGGCGGACATCACGGTCGCGCCCCACCCGCCGTCCCGGGCCGTGGCGAGCAGGGCGAGCGCGGCCGCGCAGACGGTACCGGCGGCGACGAAGAAGCCGGCCAGGTAGCTGTCGGCGACGAGACTGCGGGCGAGCACGTCCTCGGCCTCGAAGGGCTCGATCTCCTCCTGGAGCTCGTCGGCGTTGCGGGGCAGCGCCGGCAGCCGCAGCCCGGACAGCTTGAACGCCAGCCCGGGCACGAAGGCGCCGAACAGCACGGCGGCGGCGGCGATCACGGCGGCGGAGTGGGTCGTCGGGATCCCGTAGGTGGCGAGCCCGCCCGCGCCGAGGGCGAGGGCGGCCGCCGCCACCAGCCCGGCGAAGAACGGGCCGGCCCCGACCAGGGCGAGCGCCAGCACGGTGGCGCCGACCGCCGCCGAGCCGCCCGCGAGCAGCCGGGCCGGGCCGGTGACCCCGGGGATCAGCGCGGCGGCCGCGGCCGCGTAGCCGACGCCGGCGGCGCCGAGCGCGGTACCGGCCGGCGCGTCGCCGACCAGTCTGGTCGCCGCGCCGCCGCCGGCGAGCAGCAGGACGGCGGTGACGGCGGCCGCGGCGCAGCGGGGGCCGTCCGGTCCGGGCAGCGCGAGCAGCAGCAGGCCGCCGGCCAGCGCGACCAGGGCGAGGGCGAGCGCGAGGTGGTGGGTGGCGGCGGGCCGCCAGGAATCGCCGCGGGCGATGGTGCCGGCCCGGACGCCGTCGACCAGGTCGTCGAAGTGCACCTCGGGCAGCGCGTCCTGGCCCGGGCGGAGGAAGAGTTCCTCGCCGTCGCGCAGTCCGAGCGCCTCCAGGGTGCGTTCCTCGTCCAGCGGCGGGCCGCCGGCGCGCTGGAGCACCCAGCCGGAGTGCTCGATGCCGCCCTCCTCGACGGCGGAGCCGGCGTAGCCGAGGACGGCGGGCAGCAGGTCGGCGAGCACGACGTCGCCGGGGAGGGCGAGTTCGAACGCGGCCTCGGGGGCGCGGAACCTCAGCCGGACCAGCCCTGCCGCCACCGTGGTACCGCTCACCTGTCGTGCCCTCCCGTGGAGCTCCGGCCCGCCCGGTCTCCCGTTGGACAACTACGGGCGGAGCGGGGCCGGCGGTTCACCGGCCCCGCTGCCGGGTTCCGCGCGCCGGCGACGGCCCCGGCAGCGGGGCCGCCCGCGGCGTCGCGCATCCCGCGCGTTCCGCGTGCGCCCGCGACGACCGCACCGCGCGCCGGGTGACCCGGACGGCCCCGCCGCCCGGGTTCCGCGCGCCCGCGACGAAGCGCCCCGGCCGTCTCGACCGGCCGCCCCGGTGAACCGCCGGGGCCCCGCGGGCCGTACGCCTGAGTGCGGCCCGGCGCGAGCCGCCGGGCCCACCGCCACCAGCGGCGTCACCGGCGCCGCGAGAGGAGAATCCCCGTTGAGCGTGGTCGTGGTCGACCGTCCGCCCCGGCGCCCCGGACCGGCGATGCCGGACGGCGAGCTCCAGTTGCAGGAGCCGCCGGTCCTGCCGGAGCAGCAGAGCGGCATGTCCAACATGATCGCCATGGCACCGATGGCGCTCAGCTCGCTCTCGATGGTGATGATCTTCCTCAACCCGCAGTCCAGCGGCGGGCCCCTCCAGTACGTGGCGATGGGCATGATGGGCCTGTCCGCCGTCGGCATGCTGGTGACCCAGCTGATCCGCGGCGCCAGCGACCGCAAGCGCCAGTTGCGCGGCGAGCGCCGGGACTACCTGCGCTACCTCTCCCAGATGCGCCGCCAGGTCCGCCGCCACGTCGTGAACCAGCGGCAGGCGCTGGCCTGGCGCCACCCCGACCCGGCCGCGCTCGGCTCGCTGGTGCGCACCTCGCGGCTGTGGGAGCGACGCGCGGCCCACCCGGACTTCGGCGACGTGCGGATCGCCACCGGCGCCCAGCGCCTCGCCGTCAAGCTGGCGCCGCTGGCCACCCAGCCGGTGGAGGACCTGGAGCCGCTGTGCGCGCACGCGCTGCGCCGGTTCATCAACGCGTACGGCTCGATCGCCGACCAGCCGATCGCCGTCCACGTCCGCGGTTACGCCCACATCCTGCTGCGCTGCGAGCAGCCCGAGGAGGAGGGCGCCCCGGCCGGCGCGGCCGCCTCCGGCGAACCGGGGGCGGCGGGCCCCGGTGGCCTGATCGGTGCCGCCATCGGCGCCCCCGCCGCCGACCCGGCCACCGCCGCGGACGGCGCCGGCGCGCCGGCCGATCCCGGGCCGGCCCGCGCCCTGGCCCGCGCGATGATCGCCCAGCTCGCGTTCTTCCACGCCCCCGACGAGCTGCGCGTCGCCGCCGCCGTCTCCCCCGAGCTGCGGGAGGACTGGGCCTGGCTGAAGTGGCTGCCGCACGCCCTGCACCCCACCGAGACGGACGGCGCCGGCCCGGTGCGCCTGGTCGCCGACTCGATGCTGGAGCTGGAGCAGTTGCTGGGCCCGGAGTTCGCCGACCGCCCGCCCTACGAGCCGGACGCCCAGCCCGGCCGGGACGAGCCGTTCACGCTGATCGTGCTGGACGGGGTGAAGCTGCCCAGCAGCAGCCGGGCCCTGCTGGCCGGCTACCGCAACGCCGTCCTGCTCGACCTCGCCGGGGCCGTCGAGTGGCAGCACGCGCCGTTCCGGCTGCGGCTGCGGATCACCGGCGACCAGCTGGACCTGGTCGCCGCCGACCGCAACCGGCGCGACGAGGTCACCCCGCTCGGCCGCCCGGACGCGCTGCT
Source organism: Kitasatospora sp. NPDC003701 (assembly GCF_053587085.1). Taxonomy (NCBI): domain Bacteria; kingdom Bacillati; phylum Actinomycetota; class Actinomycetes; order Kitasatosporales; family Streptomycetaceae; genus Kitasatospora; species Kitasatospora sp. NPDC003701. The sequence goes on along the minus strand of NZ_JBSFNM010000001.1, from coordinate 220,261 downwards.
CCTCCCGGCCGCCCGCCGCTTCGCCACGGTGATGTCCCCGTACCGCCTCGGCGACTCCCGGGACGCCTCCGAGCCGCTCAGCACCGACTTCGACCTCACCTCGCTGCTGGGCGTCAACGACCTGTACCAGCACGACGTCGCCCGCAGCTGGGCGGACCGCCCGCGCGGGCAGCGGCTGCGGGTGCCGATCGGCGTCGGCGCGGACGGCAACCCCGTCGAACTGGACCTCAAGGAGTCCGCGCAGGGCGGCATGGGCCCGCACGGCATGCTGATCGGCGCGACCGGCTCCGGCAAGTCCGAGCTGCTGCGCACCCTGGTGCTGGCGCTGGCGCTCACCCACTCCTCCGAGACGCTCAACTTCGTCCTGGTGGACTTCAAGGGCGGCGCCACCTTCCTCGGTCTGGACGAACTCCCGCACACCTCGGCGGTGATCACCAACCTGGCGGACGAGGCCGCCCTGGTCGACCGGATGCGCGACGCCCTGCACGGCGAGCTGAACCGCCGCCAGGAACTGCTCCGCTCGGCCGGCAACTACAGCTCGCTGCTGGACTACGAGACCGCCCGGGCCGGCGGCGTCCAGCTCGACCCGCTGCCGACGCTCTTCATCGTGGTCGACGAGTTCAGCGAACTGCTCTCCGCGCACCGCGACTTCATGGAGCTGTTCATCATGATCGGCCGGCTCGGCCGCTCGCTCGGCGTCCACCTGCTGCTGGCCTCGCAGCGCCTCGACGAGGGCCGGATGCACGCCCTGGAGTCCCACCTGTCGTACCGGATCGGCCTGCGCACCTTCTCCGCGATGGAGAGCCGCGGCGTGCTCGGCGTACCGGACGCCTACCAGCTTCCCTCCCAGCCCGGCAACGGCATCCTGCGCAGCGACATCGCCACCCTCACCCGGTTCAAGGCGGCGTACGTCTCCGGGCCGTACCGGCGCCGGCGCGGGGCGGCCCAGCAGGCCGCGGCGGCCGGCCAGATCGTCCCCTACGGCACCGAGTACACCGCGCCGCGCCGGCCCGACCCGGAGGCCTTGGCGGCCGAGGTGGCGCGGCTGGCCGCGGAGGAGGAGAACACCGCCACCCTGCTGGACCTCGCGGCCGAGCGGATGCTCGACGTCGGCCCGCCCGCCCACACGGTCTGGCTGCCGCCCCTGGAGACGCCGCCCACCCTGGACGAGCTGCTGCCGCCGCTCGCGCCCTCCTCGCACCACGGCCTGGCGCCCGACGGCCGCCCGGCGGTCGGCACCCTGACCGTCCCGGTCGGTGTGGTGGACCGCCCGTTCCAGCAGATGCGCGAGCTGCTCACCGCCGACCTCTCGGCCGCCGGCGGCCACGTCGGCATCGCGGGCGGCCCGCAGAGCGGCAAGAGCACCATGCTGCGCTCGCTGATCACCGGCCTGGCCCTCACCCACACGCCGCACGAGGTCCAGTTCTACTGCCTGGACTTCGGCGGCGGCACCCTCTCCGCGCTGCGCGGGCTGCCGCACGTCGGCGGTGTCACCGGACGGCACGAGCCGGAGCGGGTCGGCCGGACCCTGGCCGAGGTCAACGGCATCATCGCCCGCCGCGAGCAGGTCTTCGCCCAGCTGGGCGTCGACTCGATGGCCACCTTCCGGCGCCGCCGGGCCGCCGGGGACCCGGCCCTGGCCGACGACCGCCACGGCGACGTCTTCCTGGTGGTCGACGGCTGGAACACGCTGCGCCAGGAGTTCATGGACTTCCTGCCCGCCCTCACCCTGATCGCCGGACGCGGCCTCAACTACGGCGTGCACCTGGTGGTCACGGCCGCCCGCTGGGGCGAGATCTCCAGCGGGCTGCGCGACCAGCTCGGCACCCGCTTCGAGCTGCGGCTCGGCGACCCGATCGACTCCATGATCAACATGCGGGCCGCCGAGACCGTCCCCCGCGTCCCCGGCCGCGGCCTCACCCAGGACCGGCTGCACTTCCTCACCGCGCTCCCCCGGATCGACGGCGTCGGCGACAGCGAGAGCCTCACGGACGGCGTCGAGGACCTGGTCGACGCCGTCAACGAGCACTGGACCGGCCCCCGCGCGCCCGAGGTCCGGATGCTGCCGCTCCAGCTCGACGCCGCCACGCTGCCCGCGCCCGAGGGCCGGCTGCGGGTCGCCATCGGCCTGGAGGACACCGCGATCTCCCCGCTCTGGCACGACTTCGAGGAGTCCCCCCACCTGCTGGTGGTCGGCGACAGCGAGAGCGGCAAGACCAACCTGCTGCGCCTGATGGTCTCCGCCATCACCTCCGCCTACACCCCCGCCGAGGCCCGGATCATGCTGGTCGACTTCCGGCGCGGGCTCTACGACAGCGTCCCGGAGGAGTACCGGCTCGGCTACGCCGTCGCCGTGGACGTGCTCCGGCAGGTCGTCACCGGAGCGGCCCGCGCCATGGAGGCCCGGCTGCCCGGCGAGGAGATCACCCCGGCGCGGCTGCGGCTGCGCGACTGGTGGACGGGGCCGGAGCTCTTCATCATCGTCGACGACTACGACCTCATCCCGGGTCAGGTCGGCAGCAGCCCGTTCGGTCCGGTCCTCGACCACCTCGCCCAGGGTGCCGAACTCGGTCTGCACCTGATCGTGGCCCGCTCCGCCAACGGCATCGGACGGGCCTACTCCGACCAGTTGCTGCGCCGGCTCCAGGAGGTCAACACCCCGGTCACCCTGCTCTCCTGCCCGCCGAGCGAGGGCACCCTGTTCGGCAGCGTCAAGCCGCGCCAGCTGCCGCCCGGACGCGCCCTGCACATCACCCGGCGCCGGACCGTCCAGGTGCAGACCGGGCTGATGCCGGAGCCGGCCGGCGAGGACGACGGATCGGCGTGAGCGGTGTGACCCGCCCGGGCCCCGCCGCACGTCCCGGACGCACCGGCGGGAACGGCGGGGACGGGAGGTCCGGGAGGTGCGGCCGGCCCGAGGGGTGCGGGCGCACCGGCGGGAACGGGAGGTCCGGGAGGTGCGGCCGGCCCGGGCGGAACGGCGGGAGCAGGGCGGACGGCGGCACCCCGGCGGCCGCGCCCGGGGCCCGGCCCGACCGCCCGCTGAACCGGCGGCCGGGCGGCGCCCGTATACCCGGACGATGAGTCTCTCCCGCCTCGGCCTGCCCTCCGGCGATCCGGCCGCGCCCCGCCGCCGGTTCGGCCGCCGGCGCGGTGCGGTCGCCGCGCTGCCCGCCGGCCCGGGCACCCCGGGCCCCGCCGCCCCGGTTCCGGCGGTCGCCACCGCCGCCCCGGCCGCGAACCCGGGCGTCGTCCGCTCCGAACTGCGTCCGGTCGGCCCGCACTTCGTCATCGCCCCCGCCACCGCCGGGGACGACGAGCTGTCGGCGGCCGTCGGCACCCTGCGCCCGGTGCCGGGCAGCATCGTCGTGGTCGCGGCCGCTCCCGACTCGGCCCCCGTCCTGCGGGACCGGATGGCCGACCTCGGCGTGATCGCCCGCTCGCGCGGCGCCGCCACCCTGGTGCTCGCCGCCTCCGGCCTCGCCGCGCTCGCCCCCAACGGCCGCCGGCCGGCCGAGGTCGTCGCCGACCGGGCCGGCCTGCCGGTGATCGCGCCGGACGGCCTGGTGGAGATCACCCCGGACGGCAACCTCAAGGTCACCGCGCCCGACGGCGTCACCGAGGCCGCCTCCTGGTGGCACTGCGCACCCGGCAGCGCGCCGCGCCGGGTCCGCGAGACGATCGGTGCCACCGCCCCGATCGAGCCGGCCTCCACCGCCGTGGCGGTCGTGCCCGCCGACCCGGCGGGGTACCTCCCGGCCGAGAGCCCCGCCGCCCCTCGCCACCGGCCGGCCGTGCACGTGCTGCGGCTGCCCGCCGGCTTCTGGCTCACCCACGCGTCCGCCCCGCCCGCCGGCCCGCTGCCCGGCCTCGGGCTGGCCGGCGCGCCGCCCGGCACCGTCGTCCTGGTCGTCGGCACCCCGGCGCTGCCCGTCCTGCTGCCCGAGGACTTCGCGGAGGCCGTGGTCGGCCTGCCGGTCGACACCGCCCGGCTGCTGGTCAGCGCACCCTGGGCCGCCCCCGACGAACTCGCCGCCCTGACCGGGGCGCTGTCGGCCCGGCTGGCCCGCCCGGTGAACGCCGCGATCGGCCTCCCCGTGCTCGGCCCCGGCGGCCCCACCTCCCGCATCCTCGACACGCACGGCCAGGCCCGCTGGGAGCCCTACCTGCTGCGGCTCGCCGCGGCGCCCGGCCAGGGCACCGCGCCCGCCGCCTGGCGCAACGGCGGCGCGTCCTGGCGCACCGACGGGCCGGGCGTCTTCGAGGCCTTCCCGTACTGGGCGTTGGAGGCCGTCCCGGCCGGCCTCTGGCTGCGACCCGAACCGCCGCACGTCCTCACCCCGCGCTTCCGTCGCCCCGAGGCGGCCCGTCCGCTGCTGATCGTCGGCGAGCGGGACCGGCCGGTCGAGGCGGATGTCTTCGAGGAGCTGGGCAGTCTGCTCGACCGCCTCCCGTCCTCCGGCACCGAGGGGTTCGGGCTGCTGGTGCACGGGCTGCTGGAGCCGGCCACCGAGCGGATCGCCCGCTTCATCGCCCGGATGCACGACCTGGACTGGCTCGGCCCCGAGCAGCCCACCGGTTCCGTGCCGGGCGTGGCGACGGTGTCGTACGGCATCGGCGGGCTCCCGGGGGTTCGACCGGGGGTCGGCGGTGCGGCGCAGCCCGCGCCGGCCGCCGTGGCGGCGGCACAGGTGCCCCACGCACCCCAGATGTCCCACGCGCCCCAGGCGCCGGCCCTGTCCGGAGCGCCGGCCGTCCCCTCGGCCGTCGTCGTACCGACCGCCGTCGCCGTACCGACCGCCTCGACGGTCTCCACCGGGACGGCGTCCGCCGGAGCCGGGCCGCTGGGCACCGCACCCGGGCCCGCCCCGGTGCCCGAAGCGACGGCCGATCCCGACCCCCTGGCCGAACCGACGGCCGCCGCGCCGCCCGGCCCGTTCCCCGGGCCGCTCCCCGGACCGGTGGGTCCGCCCACCCGGACGGCGACCAGCGGTGGACCCGGCGGCCCCGGCTTCCCCGCCCCGGTGGCCTCGGCGCCGCAGGGCTCCACCTCCCACGCCTCCGCCGGGGTCTTCCCCGCCGACCCCGCGTCCGCCGCCGCGCCGACGGCTGCGGCGACCTCCCCCCGGACCGACCCGACCGCCGGCCAGGTCACCGGCCCGACCACCGACCCGCACGCCGGAGCCGACCCCGAACCCCCCGTCGAGGGGCCGGCCTTCGCCTGGCCCACCCCGCCCACCACCGGGTCGCCCTCCTCGGCACCCGCCTCGGCGCCCGGCGAGGAGCCCGGCGAGGACCAGTGCAAGGAGCTGGGCGGGGAGCTGGGCGAGGGCTCGCACGAAGATCCCGACGCCGGGCCGGTCGCACCTCCCGACGAGGAGCCGGACGGCGACCCGGCACCCGCCCCGTTGCAGGCCCGTCACCTCCGCCCGGAGGGCTTCCCCGCCCCCGTCGCCGTCAGCGGCGCCGACGACCGGGACGCCGTCCGGGCACTGCTGGGCGAGCACTACCACCGCTGCTCCGGCCGGATCGACCAGGTCGCCACCCGGCTGCCGGGGCTGCGCTCCACCTCCAAGGACGACATCAAGCCCGATCTCGCCGCCGTCCTGCTGCACCACGGCGACACCGGCGTCCCGGCCGGCCGCGCCGAGTTGATCGCGGCCGCCCGATCCTGCGACCAGGAGCTCGCGCCCTTCCTGCGCTGCCTCGGTTCCGGCCTGCGCCGCCTCCCGAGCCATCACGGCGCCGTGCTGCTCTGCGCCCCGCCCGGCCCGGATCCGGCGGCCCTGCTGGCCCACTACCCGGTCGGGCAGCAGCTGACGGAGCCCGCCCCGGTCACCGGCCTGACCGCCACCGCCGTCGAACTCCCGGGTGCTGCCGTCGAGTTCGTCATCTGGTCGGCCACCGGCCGGCGCACCTCCGCCTTCGGCCCGGGCACGGAGGAACTGCGGGTGACCTTCGCCCCGGGCACGGCCTTCACCGTCGTCGCCGTCTTCCCCGCCGAGCCCGTCGACCCTGCCGACCCCTCCGGCATCTCCGGCCGGCCCGCCCGCGTCCTGCTGCGTGAGTCCGCGGGCGCCCTCGGCGCCGACCCGGCCGAACGCGACCGCAGCGCGCTGACCCGCCTGCGGTCGTGGCTGGACCGACGGGACCGGCTGGGCCCGGCCGAGCGCCGGCGGATCGAGGAGCCCGAGCAGTTCCACCTCACCCCGGGGGTCGAGCTCCTCGCCGTTCCTGACGGTGCGTGAACCGGCGGTCGGACGGCGGCCGTTCCACCGGACGAACCCGCTCGCCCGCCGTATCCGCGGCCGATCCGGCCGCCCGACCCCGGAGCCTCCATGCCGATCCGGCCCGCCCCGCTGCCACTCGCCCTGACCGCCCTCCTGCTGGCGGGCGCCCTCCCGGTGCTCCCGGCCGCCGCCGCGTCCCCGAGCGCCCCGCCGAGCGCCGCACCCACCACCACGAGCACCCCACCGGCCTCGACGAACCACGGCCGACCCCACCGGACCACCCAGCCCCCGGCCAAGCCGCCCACCACGCCCGGCGGTTCGCCGAGCGGGTCGTCCAGCGGCAAGCCCGGCGGTTCCTCCAGCGGCTCGCCCGGCAGTTCGTCCAGCAGCAAGCCCCCGGCGACCGGCTCCGGCGACCTCACCGACCCGCGTCTCAAGGACATCGCCCAGCAGATCGTCTCCAGTGCCGAGAACTCCTCCCTCGACTGGAAGGCCCAGTTCGCCTACATCGAGGACATCAAGGACGGCCGCGGCTACACCGCGGGCATCGTCGGCTTCTGCTCCGGCACCGGCGACATGGTCGAGATGGTCCGCCACTACCGCGAGTTGAAGCCCGACAACGTCCTGGCCAAGTACCTCCCGGCCCTGGAGAAGCTGGACGGCTCCGCCTCGCACAACGGCCTCGACCCCGACTTCACGTCGGACTGGAAGAAGGCCGCCCAGGACCCGGTCTTCCGCAAGGCCCAGGAGGACGAGCGCGACCGCGTCTACTTCACCCCGGCCGTCACCCAGGCCAAGGCCGACGGCCTGCACGCACTCGGTCAGTTCGCCTACTACGACGCCATCGTGATGCACGGCCCCGGCAACAGCGCCGACAGCTTCGGCGGGATCCGCGCGGCCGCGCTCAAGAAGGCCAAGCCCCCGGCCCAGGGCGGCGACGAGAAGGCCTACCTCGCCGCCTTCCTGGACGCCCGCGCCGCCGCCATGCGCACCGAGGCCGCCCACTCCGACACCTCCCGCATCGACACCGCCCAGCGCGTGTTCCTCCAGGCCGGCAACCTCGACCTGCACACCCCGCTGAGTTGGAAGGTCTACGGCGAGTCCTTCCACATCGACAAGTAGCCCCGGACAGCGGCCGGGCGGCGGGCCCCCGACGGAGGCCCGCCGCCCGCGGTGAGCTTGATCACAAAGTCGTTTCACCGGCGGCGCTCCGCCCATTGATCAACTCATGACAACCATTCCCGGCGGCCGCACCGCCACCGCGGACGACCGAGCCACCTCGCCGGCACCGGCCGCCTCCGCACCCCTCACGTCCGCACCGGCCGCCTCGGCACCGGCCGCCGACCCCACCACCGCCGAGCTGACCCGGCTGCTCCTCGGCCCCGACCACGAGCGGATCCACGCCCCCTGGCAGCGGGTGCTCGCCGACCCCCGGATGCGGACCGACCCCGCGGCCGGCACCGCCGACCGGATCGCCGCCACCTACCGGCGCTTACGGCGGATCAACCGGGCGGTCGACCCCGCCGCCCTGGCCACCGACCCCCGAGCGCTGACCGCCCTGCACGAATGGACGGGCCCCCTGGACGGCGCACTGGTCGTCGTCGCCGGCATCCACTACAACCTGTTCCTCGGCAGCCTGCTCGACCACGACCCGCACGAGAAGCGCCCGTTGGGCCCGTACCTGGCGATGGAGCGGATCGGCACCTTCCTCTGCACCGAGCTCGGCCACGGCAACGACGCCACCGCGCTGCGGACCACCGCCGTCTACGACCGGACGGACCGCACCTTCACCCTGCACACCCCCGACGCGGGCGCGCAGAAGTTCATGCCGAACACCGGGCCGGCCGGCGGGCCGAAGTCGGCCGTGGTGGCCGCCCGCCTGCTGGTCGACGGCCGGGACCACGGGATCTTCCTCTTCCTCACCCCGCTCACCGACGCGGCCGGCCCGCTGCCCGGCGTCACCGTCCGCCCGCTGCCCCGGCGCCCCGGCAATCCGGTGGACCACTGCCTGACGTCCTTCGACGAGGTCGTGCTGCCCCACGAGGCGCTGCTGACCGGCGAGCACGGGCGGCTGGGTCCCGACGCCACCTTCACCAGCGCCCTCGGCAGCAAGCGGAAACGGTTCCTCACCAGCATCGGCCGGGTCACCCTGGGCAAACTCTGCATGAGTGCCGCAGCCGTCGGCGCCGCCCGCTCGTCGCTGGCCGTGGCGATCCGCTACGCCCACCACCGCGAGGTGACCGGCGCCCGCGCGGACCGCCGCATCCCGGTCTGGGCCCACCGCAGCCACCACGGCCCGCTGCTGGACGCGGCCGCCACCGCCTACGCCATGACCGCCCTGCACCGCGCCACGGTCGAGCGCTGGACCGGCCGGGACGACACCGGCCCGGCCGAGGCCGTCGCCGCCGAACGCCAGGTCGCCGTCGCCAAGGGCTGGATCACCTGGCAGGCCCGGAGCCTGATCATCGAGTGCCGCGAACGCTGCGGCGCCCAGGGGCTGCTCCCGGTCAACGGGATCTCCCCGCTCGCGATGGACATCGAGGGGACGATCACCGCCGAGGGCGACAACCTCGCGCTCTGGGCCAAGGCCGGCGCCGAGCTCCTGCTGACGGAGTCCGCCCCGCCGGCGACCGTCCCCGACGGCGGTCCCGACGACCCGGCCGCCCTCCAGCACCTGCTGCACGCGGCGGAGCACCTGCACCTCGGCCGCGCCCGCACCCTACTGCGGCAGGCCCCGTCCGGCGACGGCCTGCGCCGCTGGAACACCGCCTCGCCCGCCGCCCTGGCCGCCGTCTCCGCGCACGCCGAACGCACCGCCGGCGCCGCCCTGCTCGCCCTCGCCGAGCAGGCCACCGACCCGCAGGCCCGCAGCCTGCTGCTCGACCTGCACCGGCTGTTCGCGCTGCGCCGCGTCGGCGCCGCGAGCGGACCGCTACTGAGCGAGGGCCTGCTGACGGCCGAGCAGGTCCGCGAACTCCCCGAGCTGGTCGAGCGGGCCCTCGCCCGCCTGGCCGACCGGGGGCGGCAGCTGGTGGACGCCTTCGCCCTGCCCGAGGAGTTCCTCGCCACCATCCCGATCGCCGGCCCCGACTACCAGCGCGCCTTCGACCACCCGGACGCCCACTGGAACGTCGCCGACCGCGCCGCGCAGTCGGCCTGACGACCCGGCGCCCGACGGCTGTGCCGCCCGCCCCCACGGCAGGTCGGCACAGCCGTCGCACGGCGCTCCCGGCCCGCCCTCAGCCGCGCACGGGCCTCACCACGGCCGGGCCGGGTGCCCGCCGGGGGCCTCACCGGCGGCGGCCTCCTGCGCGGCGGACGCCTCCCGCGCGGCCACGGGACCGGTGGCGGGGACGGCCCGAACGGCCGCCCGCCCGCCGTGGGCCACCCCTTGACCGGCCGGGCCGCCCTGCACCGTCCTGCGAGCGGCCGGCGCCTCCCACTCCTGCCCGACCGGCACCCCCCGGACGGCCTCGTACCCGGCCGGCACGGCCCGGGGCCGCTCCTGACCGACCGGCAGCTCCGGCCCGGTGTTCCACACCGCCGGCACCTCCCGCTCCGCCGGAACGGCCCGCTCCGCAGGCACACCCCGCTCGGCAGGCGCACCCCGCTCGGCCCGCACCTCGCGGACCGCCTCCTGCCGGGGCGCCACATTGCGCAGGGCCTTCCGCCCACCGGGTGCGCCGCCGGTCGCCTCACGCCCCGCGAGCACCTCGTGGACGGCGTCCAGCCCGGTCGACGCGTCCTCGTCCGCCCGCCAGCGGGCCGGCACCGCCCTGGTCGCCGGCTGCCCGAGCGTCTGCTCCTGACCGTGCTTGCGCCGGATCGCCGGCACCAGCCCCGGACCGAGCTCGGACGGCGCCACCGGGACGCGCTCCCACCCCTCGGGCACCGGGGGGAGCGACCGCCACGGGTCGTCGGCCGGGGCCGGCTGCTCCGCCGGAGCCGCCGGGCCGCGCTCACGCCGGACGGGCGGCTGCGGGGCCTGCTCCCAGCGGGCGGGCACCTGGCCGGCCCCCGGCTCGGCCTGCGCCGCCCGGCCCCGCTCCCACCCGGCGGACGCCGCGCCGGCACCGTCCCGCTCGACGTGCCGCTCGACGTGCCGCTCGACGGGCCGGTCGCCGACCCCGTCGGTCTCGCTCCCGGTCCGGTACCCCTGCCGGTCGGTCCCGGCGAGCGCGGTCGTGCCCAGGTAGGGGTCGGAGGAGGTGCGGGCCACCGGGGTGGCCGCCGGGATCGGCGCCAGGGCGGGCTCCTCCTGCGGTGCCCGGGCCTCCAGGCGGACCAGCCGCAGCGTGAAGTTGCGCTCGGTCGGGTCGCCGTCGGCCCAGTCCACGTCCTTGCTGCGGACGACCCGGGTCCGCAGGCCGCCGTCCGACTCCTGCAACGGCCCGGGCAGCACCCGGACGTTGGGCCGCCAGCCGAGTCCGGGGGCGTGGTGCTCCAGATGCAGCTCCCATTCCTGCGCCGGTACGTCCAGCGTCGCCCCCACCCGGCCCGGCAGCACCACCGCGCCGTACGGGGTGCGCACCACCACCCGCTGGTCGAAGGCGGCGTCCTTGCCGATCACCGTGATCCGCCATGCTCCGTCCATCCGCAGCACGGGTGTCCTCCCCAGGTCGGTGGGTGCGGGGCCGGCCGACCCCGCACCTCGCTCGACGGCCCGTCGGACGTCCGGGGTTCACCGGGGGCCCAGGGGTTCACCGGGGGCCCGGGGCTCACCGGGGCCCGGGGCTCACCGGCGGACGCCCGTGCCTCAGGCGGTGCGCCGCCGGTGCTGGAGCCGGGCCGCGACCAGCACGCCGCCCCCGATCAGGACGGCGCCGCCGCCGACACCCGCGATCAGGCCCGTGCCGCCACCGCCACCGGTGCGGGCGAGGTCCGTGGGGACGGGCACCGTCGTGCCGGACGGCGACACGGAGGGGCTCGGGGAGGCGGCGGGCGGGGACGACACGGACGCCGGGGGCGTCGGACGCTCGGACGGCCGGGTGCTGGCGGGCGGCGTCGTCGGCTTGCTCGGCGTCCCGCTGGGCGTCCCGCTCGGCGTCGGAGTCGGCGTCGGGGTGCGCGTCGGAGTCGGCGTGGGCGTCGTCGTGGGCGTGGGTGTCGGGGTCGGGGTCGGCGTGGGCGTCGGGGTCGGCGTAGGTGTGGGCGTCGGGGTCGGCGTGGGCGTCGGCGTCGGCGTGACGCAGAGCGGCACGTCCGCGACCCGCTTCTCCACCTGGGTGTCGGCCAGCCGGTAGCGCCAGGTGTCCCCCTGGCCGGTGTAGCCGACCGTCACCTTCACCGTGCCGTGGGCCTCCACCGTGCCGTGGTACTTCTCGTCGCTGCCGACCCTGGTCAGCGTGTACTCGCCGGCGGCGCGGTAGTTGTTGCCGAGGACCAGGTCGACCCGCCCCGCCTCGGTGCGGCAACCGACGCTCAGTGAGGCGTCCGCGGGCTGCCAGGCCAGCGCCGTCCCGGTGCCGGCCGCGGCGAGCGCCGCGACGGCGCTTCCGGTCACGAGGGCCGCTCGAACGTGCTTCATCGCTCATCTCCTTCAGGTCCCGCAGGACGTGTCGCCCGGGGCCGGCGGCCGCGGGGCCCCGCATTCCCTCTACGGCGCCGCGTCGGCGTCCGGTTCAGCTCCCGCCGGCGGATCCGGGGCCCGCCCGGGAGGCCGAACCGGCCGCTGAACTGCGGTGCGTCGACGAGCCGTAGAGCGGAGTGGAGAGTGCGCATCCGCAGCCCGTGCCGCAAGGAGGACCCGTCATGACCGCCGGCCCCGACATCGCCTACCGCCCCGCCCCGGCGGCGGCGCTCGACGCCTTCGGCACCGTCCTGCTGCCACCGCTCGCCCCCGCGCCCGTACCCGCGCCGGCCGCCGCAAGCCGGCCGGTCCCCGCCCCGATCGCCCCCGCCCCACCGCCGCTCCCGACCGTCGCTCCCCCGGCCGCCACGCCAGCGCCCGCCGGGCTCCCCCTCCCCCCGGCCGCACCGCGCCCCGGGGCGGAGCAGCGGCGCAACGTCCTGGACGTGCTGCGCACCGGCGAGCGCCGCGGCCGCGAGCAGCTGCGCCGCATCCGCTCCCCGCTGCACGGCAGTTACCGGATCGCCGTGATCAGCGCCAAGGGCGGTGTCGGCAAGACCTCGCTGGTGCTCGCGCTGGGGGCGATGCTCGCCACCGAGCGCGGCGAGCCGGTGGCCGCGGTCGACGCGGGCACCCACCCGAACCCGCCGGCCCGGCGGATCCACCCGGCGGCCCCGGCCGGTGTCGCCGAGCTCGCGGCGGCGCTGCGCAGCGGCGGCCCGGCGCCCGTCGACCCCGGGCCCTACCTCTCCCCGACCCCGACCGGGCTGGCCGTCCTGTCCGGCCCGCCGCACCCGGGGACGGGCCGGCCACTGGAGGAGGCCGACTACCGCGCCGTCCTGTCCGTGCTCGCCGAGCGCTACCCGATCACGCTGACCGACTCCGGCACCGGGCTGCCCGACGGCCCGATGCGCGGCGTCCTGGAGCTGGCCGACCAGCTGGTCCTCGCCACCACGCCGAGCGTGGACGGCGCGGGCAGCGCCGCCGCGACCCTCGACTGGCTGCACGCGCACGGGTACGGGGAGCTGGCCGAACGCTCCGTCACCGCGATCTCGGCGGTCCGCGGGGCCGGGCGGCTGGTGAACTCCGCCGATCTGCGGGCCTACTTCGGCGGCCGCTGCCGGGGTGTGGTGGAGCTGCCGTTCGACGAGCACCTCGCCGCGGGTACGGAGTTCGAGCCGGGGCGGCTCGGCCACCGCACCCGCAGGGCGGTCCGCGAGCTGGCGGCACTGATCGGCGACGACCTGTGGCGGGCGGGCCGACCCACCGGCTGGTGAACCCGCGGGCGCCGCCCGCTCCCTCCGGCCGCCGGGACCCCCGCCGGGCGACCCCCGCCACCCGGCGGGCCCCGCCCCCGGCACCCCCTCCCACCTGCCGAAAGGCTGCCCGAAAGGCATACCCTTTCGGGCAGACCGGCATGCCCCTGCGTGCCTACCTGGTATGCCCATTCACTCCCATTTCGGACCGCCGCCCGACCTCCGCCCGATGCGGGCGGTACACGACGCCGGACACCCGGCTCCCCGGCCGCACCGGCCCGCCCGGCCCGGTCCGCCCGGTGACCTGACGGATCCGGGCCCCCGCCCCCGCCCCCGAACCACGACCCGGCCGTGCATATGGCACGAACGCGTCAGGCAGATCTGTCCAGCGGGCGGCACCGGGTGCCACGAGCGCCCGTAAACAGCTGACCTCACGTCAGTAAACTCCCCTCGAACGGCGGCCGTACGCCCGTCGGCGCAGCACGGATCGAGCCGCCGTCGACGTTCGGAGCCGGAATGCTTCGACGGCGTACAGCCGTCTCCCGGGCGGCCCGAGCCGCCCGCCGGGCGTGGCTAGACTGCGGCCGAGATGTGGACGGAAAGCTGAGACGATCCGCTTCTACCTGGGGGGATCTGTGTTCATTCGACTGCTGGGGCCGGTGGAACTGCGGGCCGCCGACGGTCACGCCGTCGAGCCGGCCGGCGCCAAGCGATGCGCCGTCCTGGCACTGCTGGCGCTCGAACTCGGCCGCATCGTCCCGGTCGAGCGGCTCTTCGAGCTGCTCTGGGGCGAGGCCCCGCCCGCCCAGGCCCGGGCCGCGCTGCAGGGGCACATCGCCGCACTGCGCAAGCAGATCGCCGACTCCCCCTTCAGCCTGCTGACCCGCGCGCCCGGCTACCGGCTCGACGGCCCGGCCGAGCTGGTGGACGCGCTGCTCTTCGAGCGGCTCACCGCCCGCGCCGCCGGGGAGAGCGCTCCGGAGGGCGACGAGCCCGCCGCCAAGCTGCTGCGCGAGGCCCTGGACCTCTGGCACGGCGCCGCGGCCCTGGCCAACCTGCCCGAGACCGACCTGCGGCACGCCGTCGCCGACCGGCTCGACCGGCACCGCACCCGCGCGCTGGAGTGCTGGGCCGAGCGCCTCCTGCGGCTCGGCCGGGGCGCCGAGGCCGTCCCCGAACTCGACCGCGCCACCGAGGCCGACGGCCTCTACGAGCCGCTCGCCGCCCTGCTGGTCCGCTGCCTGCACCAGGCCGGCCGGTTCGCCGACGCGCTCACCGCCTACCACCGCGCCCGGCGTCGGCTGGCCGAGGAGCTGGGCGTCCCCCCGGGCCGCCCGCTGCAGTCGGCCGTGGACGACATGCTCGCCGCCGACCCGGCCGCCGCCGCACCGCCCGCACCGCCCGCGCCGGCCGCACCGGCCGCACCGGCGGTTCCGCGCCCGTCGGCGCCCCGCCCGGGCGCCGGCCAACTCCCGCGCCGGGCGGCGGGGTTCGTCGGCCGGGCGGCCGAGCAGCGCTGGCTGGACGCCGAGTGCGGCGGGCCGCGCCGCAGCGGCAGCCTGGCCGTCGTGGTCGGCCCGGCGGGCGCGGGCAAGACCGCGACCGTGGTGCAGTGGGCGCACTCCGCGGCCGACGCCTTCCCCGACGGCCAGCTCTTCGCCGACCTGAACGGCTTCGGCCCGGGCCACCGCACCGCACCGGCCGACGTCCTGGGCCGGTTCCTGCGCGCCCTGGGCGTCGAGGAGCGCGAGCTGCCGGAGGACCCCTTCGCCCGGGCCGCGCTCTACCGGGCGCTGAGCCGCGGACGCCGGATGCTGGTCGTGCTGGACAACGCCGGCGACGCCGAGGACGTGGCGGACCTGCTGCCCGCCGGGCCCGACTGCGCCACCGTGATCACCAGCCGCAGCTCGCTGGAGGACGTGGTGGTCACCGAGGGCGCCGCCCTGCTGCGGCTCGGCGCGCTGCCCGCCGAGGACGCGCTGGGCCTGCTGGAGCACCTGCTCACCCCGGCCCGGGTGCGGGCCGAGCCGGAGGCCGCGGCCAAGGTCGCCGAACTCTGCGACCACCTGCCGCTCGCGCTGCGGATCGCCGCCGCCCGGCTGGCCGCCCAGCCGGGCTGGGCGATCGCCGACCTCGTGCCCGAACTCGCCGACGAGCGCACCCGGTTGCAGACCCTGGACACCCAGGGCACGATCAGCGTGCGCAGCGCGCTGGGCCTGACGGTCCGCCGGCTCTCCGCCACCGCCGTCCAGCTGCTGGCCCTGCTCGCCGCGCACCCCGGCCCGGAGACCGACGCCCACGCGGCCGCCGCCCTGCTGCACACCGACACCACCGAGGCCCGGCGGGCCCTCGGCTCGCTGGCCGCCCACCACCTGCTCACCGAGGACACCCCCGGCCGCTACCGCCGGCACGATCTGATCCGGCTCTACGGCGCCGAACTCCTCGACGAGCGACCGGAGTCGGACCGCGCCGATGCCACCCTGGCGCTGGTCGACCACTTCCTGGCGGCCGCCGCGCACGGCGCCGGCCTGCTCCAGCCCGGCCTCGACTCCTTCGGCCCGCCGCCGGTGCCCGGCCCGGCCCGGCCGCGGCTGCCCGACGTGCGCTCCGCGCTGACCTGGTTCCGCGCCGAGGAGCCCACCATCCGCGGCCTGGTCACCTCGGCGGCCGACCTCGGCGACCACCGGCGCGCCTGGCGGCTGGCCTACCTGGCCAACTGCCTCTACTACGGCGCCGGCCGCCGGACGGACCGGCTGGCCTGCCTGCGCGCCGGGCTGAGGTCCGCGCAGCTGACCGGCGATCCGGCCGCCGTCGCCTCGATGGAGGCCTCGACGGCCCGGGCCCTGAGCGGCATCGGGCGGGCGGAGGAGGCCCACCGGCTCGCCCTGGAGGCCGTCACCCGCACCGAGGGCACCGGCGGCAGCGTCCATGTGCACGCCGTCACCGTGCTCGCGGTGGCCAGCGCGGCCCGCGGCGAGCACGCCGAGGCCGTCCGGCTGGGCGAGCGGGCGATCGCCCTGGCCGACGCGCACGGCCTCGCGGAGCACGCGCCGTTCGCGCTCAGCAACACGGCCGCGCTGCACGGCTTCGCCGGGGACGCCGGGCAGGCCCTGCGCCGGGCCCGGGAGGCCCGGACGCTGCTCGCCGAGCACCCGCAGGCGACGTACCACCTGTCCGCCATGGTCAACGAGGCGCACGCGCTGCAGCAGCTCCGCCGCCCGGCCGAGGCCGAACGGGCCTGGCGGGAGACCATGGAGCGCTGTCGCGCCGCGGGCGCCGTCCATCTGCAGGCCGTGGCGGAGCGCCACTACGCCGACTTCCTGCTGGACACCGACCGACCGGTCGAGGCCACCCCGCACCTGCGCTCCGCGCTCTGCCTGTACGAGCGGCTCGGCGACGCCGGCTTCGTCCGCCAGCTGGAGCGTCGGCTGGCCGCGCTGAGCGGCGCCGTCACCGTGGCGCCGTCGGTGCGGAGGGCGTTACCGGCCGCGGACGGCGCGTGCCGGCCCCGGGCGGGCGACCGCGGGAGTCCCTGCGGCGAGAGCCCCCACCGACCGGAGGCCGAAGGCCATCGGCGGCTGACGACGGTGCGGCGGTCGTGCCGGCCCGGGGCGTACCGGCCGGCCACCGGCCGGGCGGGCGGCGCCGGGCAGCCGGGACGTCGACCGGGCTACGACGGCGGGGCCTAGGAGCGGACAGGCCTAGCCGGCCGAAGGCCCGCCCGGGGCGCCCGGCCCCCGGTCCCCGGCCGGCCCGGCGATCAGCTCCTGGACGCCGTCCTCGCCGAACCGGTGCAGCAGCAGCGCCACCCACTCGACCGCCTCGGCCCGCTCCAGCGGCGTCCAACGCGCGGCGGACGGGTGCTCGTCCACCACCAGGGCCTCCGCAATCAGCCGCAGCCCGCCCGGCACCGCCGGCAGCCGCGAACCGTCCAGCCCGCGCAGGGCCAGCCGCCGGGCCGCCTCGGCGAACTCCCGGCCGCCGCCGGGCGGCGCCGGCAGCCCCTCCCCGCCCCCGGCCTCGCCCGACACCGCCTCCACCTGGGGCTCCGCGGCCAACCAGGAGGCGATCAGCTCCCGGATCTCCGGCTCGTCCGCCATCTCCACCATGCCCGCAAGCATGCCAGCGGCACGCTCGGTCATCATCACCGTCATGTGAACGAGAACGGCTGCCACCCCGTGCGGCGTTCACCCGCGCCCACGGCTACGCCCCCGTCGATCCGTCGATCGCTTCGCGCAGGAAGTCGGCGTGCCCGTTGTGCCGGGCGTACTCGTGGATCAGGTGCAGCATCACCAGCCGCAGCGACACGTCCTCGCCCCACTTCGCCATGTGGCCCGTGACGTCCAGCGACGGCGCCTCCCGCTCGATCCGCCGGGCGTGCTCGACCTCCGCCGCCCAGGCCGCGAACGCCTCGCCCCGGTCGGCGTCCCCCGCGTCGTAGGCGACCTGGAAGTCACCCTCCGGGGACCAGACCAGCGGGACGTCCTCCTTGCCGATCACCCGGCGGAACCACGTCCGCTCCACCTCCGCCATGTGCCGCACCAGCCCCAGCAGGCTCAGCGTGGACGGCGGGCTCGACCGCAGCCTCAGCTGCTCCTCGGTCAGCCCCTCGCACTTCACGGCCAGGGTCGCCCGGTGGAAGTCCAGGAAGGCGCGCAGCATCTCGCGCTCACCCCCGGTCAGCGGGGGTGCGATTCGTTCGGCGGTCATCTCGGTCTCCCGGGTGGCTCGGACACGGGCACCTCCTCCGGGCACCACTCCCATCCAGGCCCACCCCGCCCCTCGCTGTCCACCCGTTTTCCCGCTCACCACGGTGCGCCCCGCCACCCCCGGCCTCGTCAACACCACGCCGACCGCCGTCCCTCCCAGGCCTCATTCGTCCCGGCATGCGTTCGGACACGGACCGGTTTGGGTACGTACCTCAGCGCGCCCGAGGGCCGGGCGGCACCGCGTGAGAAGGCCGAGCAGCCGATGGACCAGAACCGCATTCCCGCGACCGTGCGACGGACGTACGGCGCCGACGATCTGAGTCAGGCCCCCAGCTTCGCGGGCGGATTCATCAACTTCGGCGACTGGAGCGGCATCGACACCGACGCACCCACCCCCGAGGACCGGATCCGCAGCCAGGAGGCGCTGTACCGTCGCGTGCTGCGCACCTTCCCCGCTCCCACCGAGCGGCTGCGGCTGGCCGAGGTGGGCTGCGGGCGGGGCCTCGGCGCGGCCCTCGCGCTCTGCGAGTTCCGCTTCGCCGCGGTGACGGGCGTCGACATCCACCCGGACCAGATCGAGCGCGCCCGCGCGGTCAACGCCAAGGCGCTGGCGACCTTCCCGGACCGCCTCGCCTACAGCCTGGGCGCGGCCGACGACCTGCCCTTCCCGGACGCCGCCCTGGACGGCCTCTACTCGGTCGAGGCGGCCCAGCACTTCCGCGAACTGACCGGCTTCGCCCGCGAGTCGGCCCGGGTGCTGCGCCCCGGCGGCCGGCTGGCCGTGACCACCTTCTTCAGCTCCGGCCCGGAGGTCGCCGAGCGGCTGAGCATCCTGCTCGGCAGCTTCGCCGACGGCCTCGACGTCGCCCACCCGCTCGCCGCCTACACCACCGACCTCACGGCCGCCGGCTTCACCGACGTCACCACCGAGTCGATCGGCACCGACGTCTGGCCGGGCCTGGACCGCTACCTGAAGGACACCGTCCCGCCCGGCCACTGGACCCGCAACTTCCTCGCCGCCTGGCAGAGCGGCCTGCTCGACTACCACCTCGTCACCGCCACCCGCGCCTGACCGCGGCCGGGCCTTCGCACGAAACGGGGGGACGTCCTTCCCGGCTTGTCCGACGCATCGCCCCGACGCCGGACCGGTTGCCCCTGGCCCCCGGCCGACCAGCGGGTCGGCCGGGGGCCAGGGGCAGGTTTCCGCGCGCTTCCGAGCCGGCGAACCCACACCGTGAATCGGCCTCCGCCAAGGGCCTACCGGTACCGCGCTCCGCGGATCGCGCGCAGGCGCCGCCGGGTTCCGAGGCTCGACGCCACCTGGGTGGTGCGCCACACTCTTGCCTTGGCAGCACACACGTTCCCCTCGCACTGAAGGCCGCCCCGCACGACCCGCACGACCCATCGAGCACCCGCACCCCGTACCGCCGCAGCACCTGCCGAGTCCATAACCGCACATCGGAGAGCACACGGTGACCACGAGTCAGCAGCTGGAGATCGCCTTCTCGTCCGGCCGGTCCGGCACCGGGCCGGCCACCTGGGGCCAGCAGGCCATCTGGGACGCCGTGAGCCGCTTGGCGCCGGCCGATGCGCCGCGCTACAACATCACGGCGTCCGCCCCGCTGGACCCGGGCCTGCCGGTGCCGGTCGTGCTGGACGCCCTGGAGGGCCTGCTCCGGCTGCACGACTCGCTGCGCACCCGGCTCGTCCCGGACGACCGGGGGCGGCTGCGGCAGATCGTCGACCCGGCGGGCCGGCTGACCGTGCACACCCGCCACTGCGGCGGCGAGGGGGCCGACCTGGCCAGGACCGGCGCCGCCCTGCACGACGAGTTGGCGGCGCTGCCGTTCGACTGCACCGAGCAGTGGCCGATACGCGTCGGCCTGGTCGAGGCGGACGGGCTGGTCCGGCACATGGCGCTCGTCCTCTCGCACACGGCGCTGGACGGCGCGGGCATGGGCCTGCTGGTGATGGACCTCAGCGAACTGGCCCAGGGCGGGTCCGTCGAGTCGATCAGCACCCTTCGGGGCTCCCAACAGCCGCTCGAAGAGGCGGAGTTCCAGAACTCCGCCCGCGGCCTGCGACGCGATGTGAACGCCCGCGCCCATGTGGTGCGCAAGCTGCGGCTGGGCCCGCCGCGCCTCTTCCCGGCGGTGCCGGACGGCGAGGAGCCGAAGCCGTTCCCGAACGCCGTGCTCAGCTCCCCGGCCCTGCTCCGGGCGGTCGAGGTGGTCGCGGCCGGCCACCGGGCGAGCACGTCCTCGGTGCTCCTCGCGGCAGTGGCGGTGATGACCTCGCGGCTCTCCGGATCGCCGGACGCGGTGCTCCAGGTCATCGTCAACAACCGCTTCCTGCCCGGGCTGGGCTCCGCGGTGAGCGTGGTGGCGGGCGACGGCCTGTTCCATCTGCCGGACGCCGAGGGGGAGTTCGGCGACGCCGTGCGCCGCACCCATGCCGCCTCGATCGCCACCTACCGGCACGCCTACTACAACAAGCGCCTGCTGGACGAGGAGATCGCCCGGCTGACCGCCGAGCACGGCCCGCTCGCCGACCGCTCCTGCATCTTCAACGACACCCGCGACCTGCTCCCGTCCGCGCTCACCGAGCCCGAGCCCGCGCCCGAGGCCGGCACCGAGGCCGATCCCGAGACCAGAACCGACGCCGGGACCGACACCGGGACCGAAGCCAGAACCGAAGCCGGGACCGACGCGGACACCGGGACGGGCCCCGGCGCCCCGGGCACCACCCTCACCTGGCCGGTCGAGTTCGCCCCGCGCCCCGGCCTCTCCTTCGCCCTGGACGCCCTCCAGAGCGCGGACGCGCTCCAGCTCGCGATGACGGCGGACAGCTCGGTGCTCCCCCGCCCCGCGATGGAACGGTTCCTCTACGGGGTCGAGGCCCTGATCCTCACCGAGGCCCGGACCCTGGCCCCGGCCCTGGCCGCCCCCGCCTCCTGAGCTCCCGCACCGGACCCCGGGCCCGGCCGACCGTTCCACGCGGTCGGCCGGGCCGGGGTGTCAGTGCCGGCTGTCGTGGATCGAGTTGGTCTCCTGGATCTTCTTCCAGGACTTCGGCTCCTGCGGCTGCGCCTTGGCGCTCGGCGCGAGTGCGGACGCGGCCGCCCCGGCCGCCGGAGCCGCCGGAACGCCCGCCGAGGAGAGCGCCGGCTTGGAGTCGGTGAACAGCCAGGTGTTGAAGAGCTCCCCGAGCGGCTTGCCGGAGATCCGCTCGGCGTACGCCTGGAACTGCGGGATGCTGGCGTTGCCGAAGCGGCGCTCGGTCGGCCAGCCCTTCAGGATCCGGAAGAACTTCTCGTCGCCGACGGCGTTGCGCAGCGCCTGGACGGCCACCGCGCCGCGGTCGTAGACGGCTCCGGCGAACTGGTGGTCCGGGCCCGGGTCGCCCGGCTTGACGGTCCAGAAGGCGTTGTCGGCCGGGTAGTAGGAGTAGATGTAGTCGGCGAGTTCCTGCGCGGTGCCCTCGTTCTCGTGCTCGGACCAGAGCCACTGCGCGTAGCGGGCGAAGCCCTCGTTGAGCCAGATGTCGCTCCAGCGCTGGACGGAGACGCTGTCGCCGTACCACTGGTGGGCCAGCTCGTGCACCACGGTGGAGGTGTTGGAGCCGCGGGCGAACTGCGCGGGGCTGTAGAAGATCTGGGTCTGCGTCTCCAGGGCGTAGCCGGTGGGCACGTTGGGCACGTAGCCGCCGATCGAGTCGAACGGGTAGGCGCCGAAGTAGGTGCTCAGCCAGTCGACCAGCTCGCCGGTGCGCTCGACGCTGGCCCGGGCCGCGCCGTCGTTGTCGCCGAGGTCCTTGCTGTAGGCGGTGACGACCGGCAGCCCGCCCGGGGTGGTGTCGGTCCGGATGTCGAACTTGCCGATCGCCAGGGTGGCCAGATACGTCGCCTGCGGCTTGGTCTGACGCCAGTTGTAGCGGGTCCAGCCGGCCCGCGAGCTCTGCCCGGTGAGGATGCCGTTGCTGATCGCCTGGGTGCCGTCGGGCACCAGCACGGAGACGTCGAAGGTGGCCTTGTCGGTTGGGTGGTCGTTGCTCGGGTACCACCAGGCGGCGCTCTCCGGCTCGTTGGCGGCGACGCCGCCGTCGGGGGTGCGCAGCCAGGCGGAGTAGCCGCCGCGCTCGACCTCGCCGGGCTTGTCGGCGTAGCGGACGACGACGGTCACCGGGCTGCCCTTGGCGAGCGGCCGGGCGGGGGTGATCTGCAGCTCCGACTCGCCGGTGCTGGCGAACGCGGCGGTGCGGCCGTTGACCAGGACTTCCTGGACGCCCAGCACGAAGTCCAGGTTGAACCGTGTGAGGTCCTGGGTCGTGGTGGCCAGGATGGTGGCGGTGCCTTCCAGTTGGTCGGTCGCGGGCTGGTATTTGAGCCGGATGTCGTAGTGCGAGACGTTGTATCCGCCGTTGCCGGCGTACGGGTAGTAGGTGTCGCCGATGCCGGCCGCGCCGGGGCCGCCCGGGGCGGCGGCGGCGGGGACGGTCAGCAGCAGTGCGAGCGCGCCGGCGGCGGCAGAGACGATCAGCCTCTTGCGCACGTGGTCCTCCAGGGTCACTGGGACAGTGGGTCGGATCCGATCCCTGTCCCGGCGAGCCCGGGCCCACTCCTGCGGGATGAAATGTTCATGAGAAGAAATGAGCCGACATGGTGCCGCCGCGCACCCGTCACCCCGCCGCCGCAGCCACGGTCTCCCCGCAGCCGCCGCAGCCGCCGCTCAGCGCCGGGCCGGCCGCCCGCTCCTCACGCCCCCAGCGCCACCGGCGCCCGCACCAGCGAGCCGTACTCCGTCCACGAGCCGTCGTAGTTCTTGACGTGCGGGTACCCGAGCAGTTCGGTCAGCGCGAACCAGGTGTACGCGGAGCGCTCCCCGATCCGGCAGTACGCGATCACCTCGCGCTCCTCCGCCACGCCCTGCCCGCCGTAGAGCGCGCGCAGCTCCTCGGCGGACCGGAAGGTGCCGTCGTCGTTGGCCGCCTGCGACCAGGGGATGTTCACCGCACCGGGGATGTGCCCGGGCACCTGCGCCTGCTCCTGCGGCAGGTGCGGCGGGGCGAGCGCCTCGCCCCGGTACTCGGCCGGTGAGCGAACGTCCACCAGGACGGCGTCCGAGCCGGGCTTGGCGAACACCTCGGCCTTGGCCAGCACCTCGTCGCGCAGCGCCCGCACCTCGGGGTGTTCGGGCCCGCTCAGCCGGAGGGTGCTGTGCTGGTAGTCCATCACCTCCTGGCTGAGCTCGCGCTCCTCCAGCTCCCACTTCTTCCGGCCGCCGTCCAGCAGCCGTACCGGGCCGAAGCCGCGCAGCCGCAGCAGCCAGTAGGCGTAGGCGGCGAACCAGTTGTTGTTGCCGCCGTACAGCACCACGGTGGTGTCGTCCTCCACCCCGGCCGCGCGCAGCAGGTGCTGCATGCCCTCGCGGTCGGCGTAGTCGCGGCCCACCCGGCTGTGCAGGTCGGTGGTCCAGTTCCAGCCGACCGCTCCCGGGATGTGCCCGGACTCGTACGCCGTGGTGTCCTCGTCCACCTCGACGACGCGGATCGTGCCGTCGTCGAGGTGCTGGGCGAGCCATTCGGTGGGGACCAGTGCCTCGGGGTGTGCGTAGCCGTTCCCGGTCATCGCCGCCCTCCTTCCCTCGGACTCTTCGAACCTACGTCCGACCGCAGGCCCCGGCCACCCCCGGCCCGGCACCCTCCGGCCCGGCACCCCCCGGTCCGGCACACTTCTGCCCGGCACCCTTCACGCCGCGGCCCCGGCCGGCCGCACCACGTAGTACAGGTTGAGCACGTCGCCCTCGACCTGCTTGGTCTCCACCGCGCCGAACCCCGCCTCGGCCAGCATCCGGCGGGCCGTCTGCTCGCCCCAGACCGTGCCCAGCCCGGCGCCGCCCTCACCGAGCGAGACCGTCATGCAGTAGAAGGTCGACAGCGCGTAGAGCGCCGGGGCCAGCGGGTGGTCGACGTTCTCCTCCAGCCGGCTGCTGGCGGCGATGTCGCCCATCAGGAAGACGCCGTCCGGCCGCAGCGCACCGGCGACGGCGGCCAGCGTCTCGGCCGGCCGGGCCAGGTCGTGGATCACGTCGAAGGCGGTGACCAGGTCGTAGGAGCCGGTGAGTCCGGCCGAGTCGGCGACCTCGAAGCGGGCGTTGGCCAGGCCCAGCCCGGCGGCTTCGGCCCGCGCCGCGGCGATGCCGTCCTCCGAGATGTCGACGCCGGCGCACCGGCTCGCGGGGAAGGCCCGGGCGATCAGGTTGACGGCGTGCCCCTGCCCGGTGCCGATGTCGAGCGTGTCGATCCCGGCGCGCAGCCGCTCGGTCAGCCCGGGGACGAGCGGGAGGATGGCCTCCACCAGGGCCGCGTCGTAGACCCGTCTGGACTCCTCGCCCTGCAGTGCCTGGAACCGCGGATACGCCGAGTAGGGCACCCCGCCGCCCTTCCGGAAGGCCTCCACGACCTGCTGCTCGACCTCGCCCATCAGCGCGAGGTACTGCATCAGCCCGGCCATGTTGTCCGGCCCGGCCGCCCTGGTGAGGGAGGCGGCGTGCTCCGGCGGCAGCGTGTAGCAGGCCCGCTCCGGGTCGTAGTCGACGATCCCGCCGACCACCATGGCGCCCAGCCACTCCCGGACGTAGCGCTCGTTCAGCCCGCCGGCGCGGGCGATCTCCTCGCTGGTCGAGGGGGCGAGCCCGGCCATGATGTCGAAGAGCTCGGTCTGGTGGCCGATGCTGGCCATGAATCCCAGGCAGGCGTCGTTCAGCAGGGCCAGGGTGCGACCCGCGAACTCCTCCTGTTTCACCGGGTCGGGTGCCGATGCGGACATCGTTCCTCCTCCGCGGTCGGAGCGGGCGAAAACCCTCCCCTCGTCACGCTACGCCGCCCGCCCGCGTTCCCCCAGGCCACCGGAGCCCCGGCCCGCACACCCGCCACGGGGCGCCCGCGCTACCGCGCCGGCCAGGGGACCTCCGACCGCTTCTCGTACCCGAAGCCGGCCGCCGTCCAGCGGGCGCCCTCCTCGGCGAGCCGCTGCCTGAACCGCGCCCAGTCGTGGCCCGCCTTCGGCGACCAGCCGAGCTCGGCCAGCGCCGGCAGCCGGGGCAGCAGCATCAGGTCGAGCTGCTGCGGGGTGTCCAGGGTCTCGGTCCAGAGCGGCGCCTCCACCCCGAGGACGGAGCCGGCCGGCAGGTCGATCAGGGTGTCCGGGTCCCATGAGTAGGCGGACCGGACGTCGATCGTCCCGGCCCAGCGCAGTCCGAGCGGGTACGAGGCCTCGTACTTCATGTCGAGGTAGCTCCGGCCCGCCGGGGACATGATCACCTGCGCGCCGCGCCCGACCGCGTCCCGGACGTCCTGGTCGCGGCCCTTGCCGTCCCAGTACTGCAGCAGCCCGACCCCGCCCGGTCCGGCGGCCGGCGCGGTCTGGTTCCAGCCGACCGGGGTCTTGCCGGCCGCGACCACCTGGGCGCCGACCCGCCGGACGAAGTCCCGGTAGGCCTCGGGCGCCACCGCGCGCACCTCGTCGCCACCGATGTGCAGGTACGGGCCGGGGGTGAGCCGGGCGATCTCGGCGATCACCTCGCCGGTGAGGGCGAACACCGCCTCCCCGGTGGGGCAGACCGTGCTGAACCCGACCTCGATCCCGGTGTACGGCCAGGGCCGCGCGCTGCCGGTGCAGTCCAGCTCGGGGTAGGAGGCGAGGATCGCGTTGCTGTGCCCGGGCAGGTCGATCTCGGGGACGACGGTGAGGTAGCGCTCCTGCGCGTAGCGGACGATCTCCCGGTAGTCGGCGGCGGTGTAGAAGCCGCCGGGCGTGCCGCCGACCTCGCTGCTCGCGCCGACGGCGGTGAGCGCGGGCCGGCCGGGGATCTCGATCCGCCAGCCCTGGTCGTCACTCAGGTGCAGATGCAGGTGATTGATCTTGTACAACGCCAGCCGGTCGATGTACCCCTTCACCTCGGCCGGGGTGAAGAAGTGCCGCGCCACGTCGAGCATCGCACCCCGGTAGGCGTAGCGCGGCCGGTCGTCGACGGCGACGGCGGCGACCGTCCACTGCGGTGCGTCGGTCACCGGCACCCGGCTCTCGATCTGCGGCGGCAGCAGCTGACGGAGCGTCTGGGTGCCCCGGTAGAGCCCGGCCGGGGTGCGGGCGGCGATCCGGACGCCCTCGGCGTCCGCGGTGAGCCGGTACCCCTCGGTGCCGGTCTCCGCCGGCAGGGCGGGATCGAGGGCGAGCCGGATGCCGTCGGCCGGCCCGCCGTCCGTCACGTCCAGCGGGTACCCGGTCGGCCGCCGCAGCTCCTCGGCCAGTTGCCCGGCGATCCGCCGGACCTCGGCGGCCTGCTCCCCGGCGGCGTCGACCCGCACCGCGGTCCGCTCGGAGAGGCGGTAGCCGGGGCCCGGACCGGCGGTGGCGGCGAGCGGCGCCGGGACGATCCGGTCACCGGTGCGCGGGCCGCCCGGTGCGACCGGCGCGGTGGCGGTGCTCCCCGGGCCGAGCGCGTGGTGGACGCCGAAGCCCGCCGCCGCGAGGAGCAGCACGGCGAGGACGGTCAGCAGTCCGCGGGCCCGGGCGGACAGCCCGGCGATTCGTGTCAGCAAGGCCGCTCCCGGTGTCGGTTCACCGGAATGGTCTCAACCAATCACCGAACTGTCCCGCACTTCGCCGGAATTGCCCACCCTCAGGAGAACAACACGGAGCGCAGGTGAAGCCGGTTGCCGAGCCTCGTGCCCGGCTTCATCACGCGGTAGACGTCGCCCCTGCAGCCGGACTCGAGGAAGGCGACGACGGTCGAGGTGGTGAAGTTCTCGGGCGCGAAGGCCGGATCCTCGTCGGTCGCTCCGAGGAGGTCGATGCACTTCTCGCTCTCCGGGTCGACCAGCGCGGCCGGGGTGCCGCGCCCGACCTTGTACAGGAAGTCACCGGTGGCGGCACCGGCGGAGGTCGGCACGGCGAGGACGAGGGCGACCGCGCTGGCGGCAGCGAGGACGGTGTTGCGGAGACGCATGGGGGTGGGCCCTTTCAGGGCGGTACGCAGTGGTACCTGGGGAAGTGATGCGCTATCACCCTAGAGGCCCAGAAATCGCAGAAACGGTTCTCCCAATCCACCCTTTCGAGTGGTTTAGCAGGAATAGCCGCTACTTTCCCTTCCATGTGCCTTTCTCACCCCGGCGGCGCGGTGAAGTAGTACCCGGAGTCGATCAGCACCGGCAGGTAGGTCTTCAGCGCCGCCACCGTCTGCGAAC
Organism: Kitasatospora sp. NPDC003701; assembly: GCF_053587085.1. Classification (NCBI taxonomy): domain Bacteria; kingdom Bacillati; phylum Actinomycetota; class Actinomycetes; order Kitasatosporales; family Streptomycetaceae; genus Kitasatospora; species Kitasatospora sp. NPDC003701. Next base: position 193,251 of record NZ_JBSFNM010000001.1, on the reverse strand, counting down.
GGTCCCCGCCGCCGTCGTGGTTGAGCACGATCGCGCCCGGGCGGACGTCCTTGAGGATCCGGTCGGTGATCACGGCGGTGCCTGGTCGCGCCCAGTCGCGCGGGTCCACCGACCAGGCCATGTTCCGCATCCCGAGGTCGGCGGCGATCTTGAGCGAGACCGTCGACCAGTCGCCGCCCGGCGCGCGGAACCAGGTCGGCGGCTTCCCGGTGGCCTTGTTCAGCAGGTCCGAGGTCCGCTCCAGCTCGTCCCTGATCTTGGCGTCGGAGAGACTGCGCAGGTCCGGATGGGTCCAGGTGTGGTTGGCGATGTGGTGGCCCCGGGCGGCGATCTCCCGGACCAGGTCGGGGTGTTCGACGGCGTTCTCGCCGATCAGGAAGAAGGTGGCCCGGATCCGGTACTGCTCCAGCAGGGCCAGCACGGTCGGGGTGTGCCGCGGGTCCGGGCCGTCGTCGATGGTGAGGGCCACCACCTTCCGCTCGGCGTCGAGTTCGTACACCGGTTTGCTCTCGGCGGCGCTCACCTTCCGGGGCGCGGCCACCGGCGAGCCGGAGGCGACGGCAGCCGACGGCGCCGCGGACGGCGGGACGGACGGCGCGGCGGAGGGGGCCGGCGAGGTCGGGGGAGCCGAAGCGGTCGGGGGAGCCGAAGCGGCGGAGGGGCCCGAGGCCGGAGCGGCGGCGGGCGCGTCCGACGCCGCACCGGCCGCCTCGGCGCCCGGCGCGGCACTCCCGCCGTCCGCTCCCTGCGATCCCCGGCAGCCGGCGACCCCGAGCAGCGACATCCCGGCCGCGACCAGCAGCAATCTACGCGAAGTATGACGATCAGACAGCATGATCAATGCTTCCCCCGTGAACCGTCGCGCCTCCCACCAGCAACCCCGACGGCCCCCAGCGTCACTCCGACGGCCCAGATCCACCCCGGCCCGGCGGACCGGGCGACAGCCGTTCCGGCCGTACCGCTACGCTGACCTCCCCAGTGTGATGATCTGTCTTCAGAGGACGTGGCCATGACGACAAGTCAGGACTTCTCCGACCTGCCCCAGGACGACGCCGTCGAGCTGAGCCAGTGGGAGCGCTTCGGCGTCGACACCAGCGCTCCGCACTCCGCACGCGTGTACGACTACTGGCTGGGCGGGAAGACCAACTTCCCGCCGGACCGCGCCATGGGACAGGCCATCGAGCAGGCCGTCCCCAGCGTGAAGGCGATGGCCAAGGAGAACCGGGCCTTTCAGGGCCGCGCCGTCCGCTACCTGGCCCGGGAGCAGGGCATCCAGCAGTTCCTGGACCTCGGCACCGGCATCCCCACCTCGCCCAACACCCACGAGATCGCCGAGGCGGTCAGCCCGGGCACCCGGGTGGTCTACGTGGACAACGACCCGATCGTGCTGGCCCACGCCCGTGCGCTGATGGTCTCCACCCCGGCCAGCCGCACCACCTACATCCACGCCGACCTCGGCAAGCCCGCCGAGCTGCTCGGCGACCCGGCGCTCACCTCCACGCTGGACCTCGACCGGCCGGTCGGCCTGCTGATGATCGCCGTCCTGATGCTGGTCGCGGACGAGGACGACCCGTGGGCCAAGGTCGCCGCCCTGCGCGACGCGCTGCCCAGCGGGAGCTGCCTCGCGCTCACCCACCCCACCCAGGACTTCGACCCGGAGAGCGTCGCCAAGGTCGCCGAGGCGGCCCGGGCGGGCGGGATGACCCTCGTCCCGCGCACCCGCGAGGAGGTCGCCCGGTTCTTCGACGGCTGGGAGCTGATCGAGCCCGGTGTCTCCCCCGTGATGGCCTGGCGCCCGGACGGCGAGCCGCCGGCCGACCCGACCGCCGCCTACTACTGGGGCGGCGTCGCCCGGAAGCTCTAGACCGCCGACGCCCCGGGGCGGCGCGATCCCGCCCGCCGCCCGGGGCGCCATCGACGACGCCCGCCGCTCCCCGGTGGCGCGCGCTACTTCAGCAGCCGCGAGAGCCGCCGGTCCGCGAGCGGCTTGCCGCCGGTCTGGCAGGTCGGGCAGTACTGCAGCGAGGAGTCGGCGAACGACACCTCGCGCACGGTGTCCCCGCAGACCGGGCACGGCTGTCCGGTCCGGCCGTGCACCCGCAGCCCGAGCTTCTTCTCCGCCTTCAGCTCCCCCGCCGCCAGCCCGCGCGAACGCTCCACCGCCTCGCGCAGCGTGGCGCCGAGCGCCTCGAACAGCTGGGCCGTCTCCGCCTCCGTCAGGCTCGACGCCAGCTTGTACGGCGACATCCGCGCCGCGTGCAGCACCTCGTCCGAGTAGGCGTTGCCGACCCCGGCCAGCACGCTCTGGTCCCGCAGCACGCCCTTCAGCCGGCGCCGCTCACCCTGCAGCAGGGCGGTGAAGTCCGCCAGGGTGAAGTCCGGGTCCAGCGGGTCCGGGCCGAGCCTGGCGACACCGGGGACGTCGGCCGGGTCCGCCACCACGTACACCGCCAGCCCCTTCTTGGTGCCCGCCTCGGTGAGGTCGAAGCCGTCCCCCGCGGGCCCGTCCAGCCGCACCCGCAGGGCCAGCGGGTTCTTCCCGCCCGGGCGCGGGGGCTCGGCCGGCAGGCTGTCCTTCCAGCGGAGCCAGCCGGCCCGGGCCAGGTGGACGACCAGGTGCAGGCCGCCGGCCTCGATGTCGAGGAACTTCCCGTGCCGGGTGACCGGGCCGACCGTCCGCCCCTCCAGCGCCGTCACCGGCGGGTCGTAGGTCTTGAGGGCGCTGATGGCCACCGGCTGAACCCGGGCGATCACCCGCCCGGTCAGCCGCTCGGACAGGAAGGCGCTGAGGGCCTCGACCTCGGGCAGCTCCGGCATGCGCCCAGTCTCGCGCAGACCTCCGGCACCCGCCCGCCGGTCCGGCGGCCGCCGTTGCCCCGCGGCAGTCGTTGCGCCGCGGGGGTCGTTGCGCCGCGGCCGCCGTTGCCCCGCGGTGGCCGGGGGGCGCAGGCTGGAGGTGCCCGCGCACCACGGAGAGCCCACCACCCGAGGAGGTCCGGCCCCGTCATGAGCACGCTCGAGGAGCAGATCGACATCGATGCCCCGGTGCTGGCGGCCTGGGAGCAGTTGCACCGGGTCCACGACTACCCGCGGTTCGTGGGCGGGGTGCGCAGCGCGTACCCGCACGGCAGCAACCTCGCGCACCTCGGTGTGGAGGTCGACGGCACCGAGCGGGACGTGGAGACCGAGATCACCGACCGGGGCCGGGGCCGGGTGATGGCCTGGCGGACGCTGGACGGCCTGCAGCTGCACGGCGCGTTCGCGCTGCTGCCGCTCGACCGGAGCCACACCCGGCTGCAGATCCGCGTCGAGTACGACCCGGAGGCGGTGCAGCAGGTGTTCGGCGGGCCGCGCGGCTTTGCCCAGGCCGGGGCGATCGAGCGGGTGGTCCGCGCCGACCTGGAGCTCTTCCGGGAGATCGTCGAGGCCCGGACCGCCGCCGCGTAAGGCCGGTGCGTAGAGCCGACGCCGCCGCGCAGGGCCGACACCGCGCAGCGCACCCACCGCGTAGGGCCGGCCGGCCGCGCCCCGGCGCATAAGAGGTGGATAAGCCCAGCTCAGAGCAGCCGTGAGGATCTTCACAGGAGCCCGTCGGCCCGGTCGTCCACCATTCAACCTGTGGCAGACTCGGATGCCATGAGCACCGGCCCGGCCCCCAGGACGCTTCGCGCGGCGATCTTCGCCGCGCTGGTCGTGCTGCTCGCCGGGCTCGGCCAGGTGCTGGTCACCGGACGCCCGCTGCCGCTCGGCACGCTGGCCGTGGCCGGCGGCGCCGTCTTCGCGGTGGCGTTCGCCCTCGCCGGCTCCGAGCGCGGCTACCCGGCGATCGCGGCGGTGTTCCTGCCGCTGGAGCTGGGCCTGAGCGCGCTGTTCGGCTTCGCCCAGAGCACCTGCCCCACGCTCCCGCCCGGCTCCGCCCGCGGCTTCGAGCCGCTGCTGTGCGGCGGCGGCTCGCTCGGCGGGGCCCTGCTGGGCCACGAGGTCCCCCGCTCCGTCGGCCTGCTGGTGCTCCTGGCGCTGCACTGCGCGATCGCCCTGGCCGCCGCCTTCTGGCTGCGCCGCGCCGACGCCGCGCTGAGCGGCCTCGCCGGCTCCGCGCGGGTGCTCGGAGACTTCGCGCAGCGCTTCCTGGCCGCCGCCGGCCGCTGGCTGCTGCTGCTCACCGCGCCCGTTCCGGCCCGTCCGACGGTGCGGATGCCCTTCCCGCGCGCCAGCCGGGTCCGCGTCCCCGTCGAGGACGTCCTGCTCAGCCCCGCCGTCCGTCGCGGGCCTCCGGTGCCCGCTCCGGCCTGCTGAGAACCCCCTCCCCCCGCTTTCTCCGCCGGTCGTTCCCGCCGCGCGCCCGTGCGCGCCCGCCCGTCCCACCGACCGAGAGCACAGGACGACACCCGCCATGAGCAAGAAGCCCCGCCCCACCACGCCCAACGCCGCCGCCGAGCCCACCAGGAACGCCGCCCGCCGCGCCGCCACCGACCGGATGCGCGAGGAGCGCGAGCGGACGGAGCGGGCGGCCCGGATCCGCCGCCGGACCGTGGTCGGCGTCGCCTCCGCCGCCGTCCTCGCCCTGGCGGCGGGCGTGGCCTTCGCCGTCGGCGGCTCCTCCGGCTCCGGTGACACCGCCGCCGCCGGCCCGCTGGTCACCCCCGCCAACGCGGGCGGCGCCGACGGCACCGTGATCACCTACGGCAAGGCCGACGCCCCGCACACCCTGGAGATCTACGAGGACTTCCGCTGCCCGTACTGCGAGCAGCTGGAGACCACCAACGGCAAGACCATCCAGCAGCTCGCCGACGACGGCACCTACAAGATCGAGTACCACCTGGCGACGTTCCTGGACCAGGGCCTGGGCGGCAAGGGCTCGCGCACCGCGCTGGCCGCCGCCGGCGCGGCGCTCAACGAGGGCGTCGACAAGTTCAAGCAGTTCCACGACGTGCTGTACGCCAACCAGCCCGACGAGCGCACCGACGGCTTCGCCGACGTGAACCGGCTGCTCGACCTGGCCGGCCAGGTGCCGGGCCTGAAGACGGACGCCTTCGTCAAGGCCGTCCAGGACGGCACCTACGCCCCGTGGGCCAACCAGGTGAACAAGGCCTTCGACAAGAGCGGCGTCACCGGCACCCCGACCGTGAAGCTGGACGGCACCAAGCTCGACGTCTTCACGAACGGCGCGCCCGTCACGCCCGAGCGGTTCACCGCGATGGTCAAGCAGGTGACCGGATGACGCCCGCCGCCCCGGTCGCCGCGCCCGCCCGCGGTCACGGCGCGAGCAGGCCCTTCGCCCTCCTGCTGCTGATCGGCGGGGCGGTCGGGCTCTTCGCCTCGGCCGTCCTCACGCTGGACAAGATCCGGCTGCTGAAGGACCCGTCGTACGTCCCCAACTGCAACATCAACCCGATCATCAGCTGCGGCTCGATCATGCGCAGCGACCAGGCCGAGGCCTTCGGCTTCCCCAACTCGCTGCTGGGCCTGGTCGGCTTCGCCGTGGTGGTCGCGATCGGCGCCGGACTGCTGGCCGGGGCGACGTACCGGCGCTGGTTCTGGCTCGGCCTCCAGGCCGGGACGGTCTTCGGGATCGGCTTCGTGACCTGGCTGATGTACCAGGCGCTGTACCGGATCGGGGCGCTCTGCCCGTACTGCATGGTGGTCTGGGCGACGATGATCCCGCTGTTCTGGTACACCACCCTGCACAATCTGCGCTCCGGCGTGATCCCGACCCCGCGCGCCCTGCGCCCGGCGGTGCGCGAGGCCGCCCGCTACCACTGGGTGGTGCCGGCGCTCTGGTACGCGGTGATCGCGCTGCTGATCCTCAACCGGTTCTGGTACTACTGGAGCACTCTGGTCTGAGGGCCTCCGGCTGCCGGAGGCCCCCGAGCCTCCCGTCGGCTCCGGGCCCGTCGTGGCCCGGAGCCGGGGACCACCCCGGTGAGGGCGCCATGCGAAAGATCATCCTCTTCATGTCGATCTCCCTCGACGGCTACATCGAGGGCCCGGACCGCGACATCGGCTGGCACCGGGTGGACGAGGAGCTGCACACCCACCTCAACCGGGCGCTCGCCCCGATGGGCGGCTTCCTCAGCGGCCGGGTCACCTACGAGCTGATGGCCGGTTTCTGGCCGACCGCCGACCGCGACCCGGCGAGCCCCGCGGTGGTGAAGGAGTTCGCCGAGATCTGGCGCACCATGCCGAAGACGGTCTTCTCCCGCACGCTGCGGCACGCCGACTGGAACACCACGATCGTCCGCGAGGTCTCCCCCGCCACCGTCGCCGCCCTCACCGACGGCCCCGGCGGCGACCTCGTCGTCAGCGGCGCGGACCTCATCGCCGGCTTCCTGCGGTTCGACCTGATCGACGAGTTCCGGCTCTACGTCCACCCCGTCCTGATCGGCCGCGGCAAGCCCCTCTTCCCCTCCGCCGACCACCTCACCGCCCTCACCCTGCGCGAGACCCGCCCCTTCCCCAACGGCGTCGTGCTGCTGCACTACGACCGGACCGGGGAGGGGCGGGCGGGCGCCCCCGGCGCGGGTCAGTCGCCGGCGGGCTCGAACGCGTAGGCCGCCACCTCGGCCAGCAGGGCCGCGCGGCGGTCCTCGTCCAGGAAGGAGGCGCGGAAGGAGTTGGCGGCGAGCAGGCGCAGCGTCTCGGGCGCGAGGGCCAAGGCCTCCCCGACGGCGCGGAAGTTGTCGTCGACGTAGCCGCCGAAGTACGCGGGGTCGTCGGAGTTGACGGTGACCAGCAGGCCGGCCGCGAGCATCTCCCGCAGCGGGTGGTCGGCCAGCGTGTCGATGCAGCGCAGGCGCACGTTGGAGAGCGGGCAGAGGGTCAGCGGGACCTGCTCGCGGACCAGCCGGTCGACCAGCGCCGGGTCCTCCAGGCAGCGCAGGCCGTGGTCGATCCGCTCCACGCCCAGCACGTCGAGGGCCTCGGTGATGTACGCCGCCGGGCCCTCCTCCCCCGCGTGGGCGACCCGGTGCAGCCCGGCCTCGGCGGCGCGCCGGTAGACCTCGCGGAACTTGGCCGGCGGGTGGCCGACCTCCGCCGAGTCGAGCCCGATCCCGGTGATCCGGCCGAAGTGGGGCCGGGCGGCCTCGAAGGTCTCCAGCGCGGACTCGGCGGACTCGTCCCGCAGGAAGCACATGATCAGGCGGGTGCTGATCCCGTACCGCTCCTCGCTGCGCTCCAGCGCCCGGCCGAGGCCCTCCACCACCACGCCGAGCGGCACGCCGCGCGCCGTGTGCGCCTGCGGGTCGAAGAAGATCTCGGCGTGCCGCACGCCCTGCTCGGCGGCCCGGGCCAGGTAGGCGTCGGCGAGGTCGGCGAAGTCGTCCTCGGTGCGCAGCACCGCCATCAGCGCGTAGTACAGGTCCAGGAAGGACTGCAGGTCGCTGAAGGAGTACGCCCGGCGCAGCTCCTCGGTGTCGGCGTACGGGAGCGCGACACCGTTGCGCCGGGCGAGCGCGAAGGCCAGCTCGGGCTCCAGGGTGCCTTCGATGTGCAGGTGGAGTTCGGCCTTGGGGAGCGGCATGAGTGATCGATCCGAGCTCTGGGAGGGGAATGAAAGGGACGCCAGATAGTCATCGTACGATCCGCCCACCCCCCGCCACCCCGGAGGGCAGATCCCGCGCACCCCCCGCGCCACCCGTGGCGGCGGGGCCGCCCGCCTGGCGGAAGCCGCCGGGGGCGACGACACTGCCCGTACGGGACTTCCCGCCGGTACTCCGGCGAGCCCCGCACCTGGTGTACCGGTCACGGTGACGGGGCACCCGGGTACTGGGGGCCCGCGCCGAGGAGGTAGTGGACATGCGGCACGCCGACGACGCTCCGCACATCAGGCCCGAGGGCATCTCCGCGCACGCCCTGGGCAACGACACGTTGCTGCACGAGCTGGAGCAGCTGCACCGGACCAGGCACGAGACGTTCCTGTACGGGTCGGAGGAGGCCCTGAAGCGGCACACCCTGCGGACCGGGCAGCTGGAGGCGGAGTACCTGCACCGGTTCCCGAACCGGCTGGTCACGGCCGGCCGGACCAGGGCCGGTGCCCGCGCCCGCGGGGCCGCCGCGCGGGTGGAGTCGCTCCCGGAGTGAGGCCGGAACGACCGGCGCCCGGCGGGACACGCCGGGCGGCGGTGGTGCGCTCGGGGCGGGGTGTCGGCGAGGGTGGAGCAACGACTCCGGAGCAACCCCCCACGGACACCTGGGAGCCCACCGCATGGCCATCGCAAGCGTCAACCCCGCGACCGGCGAGACCCTGGAGACCTTCGAAGCGCTGGACGCCGCCGGCATCGAGCAGCGGCTGGCCCGCGCCGACGCGACGTTCCAGACCTACCGCACCACTTCCTTCGCGTACCGCGCCGAGCTGCTGCGCCGCGCCGCCGACCTGCTGGACGAGGACCGGGAGGCCGTCGCCCGCACGATGACCGAGGAGATGGGCAAGCCGCTGACGGCCGCCCGTGCCGAGGCCGCCAAGTGTGCGAAGGCGATGCGCTGGTACGCCGAGAACGCCGAGGCGCTGCTCGCCGACGAGCACCCCGCCCCGGCCGACGTCGCCGACTCCGGCGCCGCCCGCGCCTACGTCCGCTACCGCCCGATGGGGGTGGTGCTGGCGGTGATGCCGTGGAACTTCCCGAAGTCGCGCGGACGTATGTACACCCTACGGCCAACGCCAGGGGCCCCGGTAGGCGCAGTGCCGACCGGGGCCCCTCGGCTCACTCCTCCTCGGTGTCCGCCAGCCACAAACCCCCGGGCTTGTCACCTTGGTCGCCCATCGGGCACATGTCACCGAGGCCCTTGATCCGGTGCCGGGGAAGCCCCCCGTTCGGGAGCACATGGACCGTGTGCCCGCACGCCGGGTTCGGGCACGGGACGTAGGCCGGGGTGCCCTCGGGAACCGTCGCCATCTCATCCAGGTAGATCCGAACGGTCGTGTCGATCTTCACCCGCTGCTCGGCCGTGACTCGGCCCATCACCCCCGTGACGACGTCCAGCACCCTCGACCCGTAGTGGTAGTCCTTGCCCACGACCACCCACTCTGTGCGCTTGGGGTCCGGGTCCACCCCGCCGTCCTCCGTGACCACCAGGGCGTCCCCGAGCTGTTCCACGGACGCCCTCCGCCCCTGAACGGGGACGCCGTCCGCCAGCTCGCCCAGCTCTTCCAGGCGGTTCATCGCGGCGCACAGAGCCAGCCACGCGGCCTCTACCTCGTTCGTGACGCCCTCGGGGTCCTCGGCCTCCTCGGAGGCCGTTGACGCCACCCTGCGCGGCCCCGGCGCCCAGTCTCCGGGCTCAGCCGGAGGGGGGTCGATCACGTAGGCCACCCCGTCCACGTTCCCCAGCAGGTAGGCGCCCGCCGTCATGGGGTCCTTGAAGTCGATCTGTGGGATCGGCCCGGAGAACGGCCGGAGCCTCACGGGGTACTCAGCACTGCCCGGCTCGACCACCGCCACCGCCTCCGCCGGGCTCTTCCCCCTCGGGTACACGTGCCCCGTCTCTACCTCGGTCACCCACTGGTCGGTAGAGATGATCCACCGGCCGTCGTCCTGGCTGCTCTGATCAGTCATGCGGGCAGGCTAACCACCAACCCACCCTCGACGTGCGGGAATCGTCGACTCTCCCCCCGACGAACGACGGCCCCGCCGGCACTCGGTCCGACGGGGCCGCGGGGCTCCATCTCCCCTTTCTGGCCTACGTGTTGCACCAGGTACTACGGGAAAAGCCGATAGCTGTTGAGCTTTTGGTTCTCGGCTTCCCACCGGGCGGCGGCGGCCTCGCGCGGATTCCGGATGTGAAGCCCCCAGGCGCGGTACAGGGCCCGCAAACAGTGGGGAGTCACACCCTGCTGTTTCGCGATCCTGCCCAGGCCCACACCTTCGGCGTGCTGCTTCTCGACAAGCGCTCGGTCCACCTCCGGCGGCTCCCGCTCAGGCAGGCGACTGTGGAACTCCGGGGTGGCCGGACGACTGCTCTTGTTCTTCCGCTTGAGGACGCCCCACCTGTCGAACCACGTGCTCATGGTCGGGGCGGACACCCCGACCTGGCGCCCCAATTTCTTCAAGCTAGCCCCGGCGGCATAGGCGGCGATCAGATCGGCGCGGGCACTGCCAACCGGCTCAGGGATCTTCTCGAACTTCCCCACGATCTTCCGTTCTCACTAGATGCGAAAGGCCCCGCCCGTGCGTCTTGGGGGGACGCGCGAACGGGGCCGGTAGAGGGGCGGTTGGGTCAGCGCCCCACGTTGTAGACCGCCAGCCACGTGACGATGGCAGCAGCGAGGATCACCAGCGCCCAGACGGCCGCCCTGCCCATCTTCGGCTCAGGGTGTCCGAGGGCTCTCCGGGCCGCCGCGATCCGGTAGCTCAAGTACTCCTCCTCAGCCACCCCGGCCCCGATGTCCGCGTTACGGATGCGCGGCGCGACCCGCTCGAACTCCTCGGCCGACAGCCCACTCAAGGCGGTCTCCAAGCGTCGCTGCCTGTCGTCCATCTCGTCGTCCACCTTCGCGCGTCCTAGCGGGCCCTGCGCCACACCGAGACCACCAGGGTAACGACCATCCCAATGCCGACCACGACGGGCGCCCCGACCACCATGCACCCGGGGTTCTCCCCGGACGCCTGGTTGTCGGACGGCTTGCTGTGCTTGCCACCGGAGTCTTGCTGCTTGTGCTTCGGCTTCGGGCGCTCGGCGGCGTCCCGGTACTCGTCGTATTCGCTCACGGTTCCTCCTCGGGAGTGGTCGTGCTGGCGGTCTCGGCGGCGTCCTCGGTGGACACCGTCACGTGAGTGGCGAGGTACTGCACGAACCGGGTGTGGCCCGTCTCCCGGCCGTGCGCGGCCATGTCGTGGGCGAGTAGTTCCGGGGGCAGGGCCTCCCCGTCCCCGGTCTCCCACAAACACTCATCTTCGTCGGGGCAGTCGCACCGGTCGTCGTCCTCGTGCGGGCACTCGACGCCCAAGCACTGAGCTATCCCCGCCGGGGTGATCTCCGGGTCCGGGGCCACGGTGATGCCCGCCATCAGGAGGGCCGCGAGCGTCGCGCCCTGGTCCTCCTCCTCGGGCGGGGCGGGGAGATCGTCCGCCGTCTGCTGCACCGGGACGTCCGCGCCCTCCGCCCGGTTGGCGCTCGGTTCGCACGTCGTGTGCGCGAGCGGGTGGTTCGGCATGCTGCACTCTCTCTAGCGTCGGGTGTGCTTCCGGGGACTCCCCTCTGTCGGGAGGACGGCCGGAGTGGTAGCGGCGGAGGGGGCGACGGCGGGGCGGCGGCCACCAAGGGAGAACGCTCACGCCCTCTTGCCATCCGCCAGACGGGCCGTCAGCCAGGCAACGTCGCCCACAGGGCCGGGGTGCGCCCCGTCTCGCACTTCGATGCCGCTCAGGGGGCACCAGGACAGTTCGGCAGCCAGCGCGTTCCTCGTGTGAGGAGACAGCCGACGATCGGCCACCAGGACCGTCCGGGCACAGTCGCTCCGGGGACAGGTCACCGCGACGACGTCGCCGGTCCGGTGGTTCCGGGTGACGGTGATCGAGACGGGAACGTGCCAGGACTTCACGCCACCCCCCACACGTCGACGTCGGCACCGAACCCCCGCGTCACCAACGCGATGCGGGTCCGCACCAAGTCCTCGATGGTCGCGTTTTCCTGGGGGGCCGCCCGCTGCACGAACCGCCCGTTACCGATGGCACTCATGAACGAGACCAGCATTCGGGGCAGCGATTCAGCGGCCTTGGACACCTCGGCCATGTGCGGCGTGACGGCGAACAGGTCGTCCGCGTCGTACTCGACAGCCAGCGTGGCCACGTCCGCCCAGGACTTGACCAGCTTGCGGACGTACGCCGGGGTGAACACCGGGTTGGCCATCATCATGCGCTTGGTGATGTCCTCCGCGTACGCGTAGAACGGGCCGTCGAGCAGCAGCTCAACCCCTCGCGAACGCGTCTCCGTGCTCGGCATGTCCTTACTCCTCCCCATAGTTGAGGCGCCGACCGGTCGGCCGGCGCCTGGCTCCCCGGGCGTGCGTGACCACACCCGGGGATGTCCCGTTAGCTGGGGGACATGAAGCTCTGCGCCCACCGGTGGCGGGCGTTGATCGCGTGGCTTGCCCGCTGGAGGCGCCGCAGGGTCAGCGACTCAACTACCGGCTCAAGGTGGGACTTGGGCTCGGCCTGGTCGTCCTTCTCCTGCGCCTCGTCGGCGGGGGGCGGCGGGAGTTCACGACTCATCAGGAATCACCTGGCACTCGTCTCGGAGATGCTCACCGAGGCTGAGGTGAACGAGACGGCTGATGGTGGGGTGGGTCTCGGCGGGGTACTGCCGGAGCGCGTCCGCCAGTTTGGCGCAGTCCGCGCACTCCAGCCCCGTTCCGGCGAACGCGTCGGGGGCAGGGGGAAGGGTCGCGAGGGAGCTACGGCCGTCCACGCTGCGCCGCCTCCTCCCAGCCCAGGGGGGCGTACTGGAACGGGTCCGGCCGAGCCGACGCCCGCGCCGTCTGATACTCACTCAGACAGGCGTGCGCCAGCTCGGCGGTCGCCCGCTTACCCGGAGGACGCCGGGGGGACGTCACCACGACAACGGGGGGAGGGTCGATGTCCATGGGGGGCCATCTCCTTACGTTGAGGTGTGATACAGACAACTCCTCTGGGTAAGGGCTTGGCGACATTGCGTCTGGGAAATATCGGACTGTCACGAATGGGGTTGCGCGTATGGCAGGTAAGCCACTAGCGACGAAGGTGAAGCCGGAGACGTTCGCATGGCTTCTCAAGGACTTGCGACGGGCCGGGGGGTACACCACGTCCGGCGCGTTCGCCGACGCGGTGCACGTGTCGGACAGCTACGTTCGCAAGGTGGACGGGCTGCGACTCCGGCCCGCCCGCACCTACGCGGTGTCGTGCGACTCCCTGTTGGGCACCAACGGCCAGCTCACCCGACTATGGGACGACGTGGACTGGTCGATCCTCGATCACCCGGACTGGTTCCGGACCTACGCCGCCAAGGAAGCGGAAGCGCTCCGAATCAGGGGCCTGCACACCGAGCGGATTCCGGGACTGCTCCAGACTGCCGACTACGCGCGAGCACTCGTTCGACACCTGAGCCCGGACGACGACCCCGACGAAATCGAGCAGACCGTTCAAGCGCGACTGCTCCGACAGGCGCGCTTCCTCGACCCCGACGGGCCAGAGCTGGTGGCCATAGTGGACGAGGGTGTGATCTGGCAGCACGTTGGCGGCCGGTTGGTCATGCGTGACCAGCTCGACCACCTCCTGAATGTGTCCGAGAGACACCCGAACATTCAGGTACACATCGCGCAACGGGAGTTGGGCGAGCAGACGGGTAACGGAGGGTTCCACCTCCTGAGCCTCCCGAACGGCTCGACGCTGGTCTACGCGGAAAGCCTTGGGAGTGGTCGTTTCATCACGGATGCGGGCAAGGCGGCGGAACACTCCCGGGCCTATGATCGGCTTCGGCGGGCCGCGTTGAACGGCACGGATTCCGCCGCAGTGATCCGCCGTGCAATGAGGGAGCTTGTGAACGTGACCACCACCCCCGTCCTGACTGTCGATTGGCGCCAGCCCCCACGCGACTGGAAAACCAGCACGTACAGCCAGGGCGACGGCGGAGAGTGCGTGGAAGTAGCGGCCAACGTCGCCGCCACCGAGGGCGTTGTTCCGGTACGGGACAGCAAGGACCGCCAGGGCCCCGTCCTGGAGCCCACCACGGCCGCATGGGCGGCCTTCCTCGCGGGCGTCCGGGCCGGAGACTTCGGCACCGTCTAACGGCCCCTGACGGCCCCCTCGGCACCCCGTCGACCCCTCCCCGGGGCGGCGGGGTTTCGTCATGGCTGACGACCCGCCCGCTCAGGGTTGCCCGTCCGGCGGAGGCTCCACGTAGTCCTCCCCCACCACGAAGTACCGGCGGTTCAGCGGATCCCACTGACGTGCCATCAGAGCGAGCAGGCGCCCGGACGCCTTGTGTCGCATGACCACCCGGAACAGCAGCGCCTTACGCCCTCCGGGTATCCAGTACATACGTTCGGACATGCTCACCACCGTCCGCGTGTGCCGCGCCAGCTCGGCGTGCGAACTGATCCACAGCTCGACAGGGGTAGTCGGCACGTCTGGCCAAGGCGACGGGGCCGTGAACCAGCCACTCCCGCCGTCCTCGGACTCTTCTACGAGCATCACCACATTGGGCTCTTCGGGGCCCCTGAGGGCCTGTCGCAAGCCCTCTGGGGGCCGACGTGAGCTGGGGCCTATGTCGTCACCCATGGTCACATTTTCGCCCCGAGTGACCAGCCTCGCACGTTGACCCGTTCGAGTGCCATTAGTTTGGCTAAGTAAAGATTTAGCCCTAAAAGAAAAGGGGCCCCGACCGAAGTCGGGGCCCGAGGGGTCCAGTCGTGCAGCGGGGGCGAACAAGCCAATCCCTCACGTGAGGGATTGGCTTGGACTCCAGACACAAAGAGGCCCGGCACCCCAGGGGGATGCCGGGCCGTAACTCGCTTGGCGGATCAGCCGGTCCACCACTCGGGGGTTCGGCGCGGCTTGCGCAGCTCCCCCCGCTCAAAGAGACGCACATCACGCCCGTCTGCGATGGCCACATGGTAGTCACCATCGCTCACCAGGCGGACGACCCCCCAAGCGTCCTTCTCGTCACCCTCGCGAATGTAGACGAACGTGCCGGACTTCATGGCGTCTCCCTTGTTTGGCTGCGGTGCCGTCACTCTAGCTCATGGACGGGAGGTCGTCCCTGTAGCCGGGCACCTCGTTCCGGACCCGGGCGTCTGCGGCATGCTCCCGCCGGAGGCGTCGCGCGGTCGGGCAAGCCTCGGGGAATGGGGTGTCGAAAGCCCCGTACGCCTCGGCCCGGTGCCGCATCTCCTCGTACTCCTCCGCCAGCAGGTTGTACGCCTCGGCCGGCACGGCCCCGAGGGCTGCAATCACTCGGTGTCGGATCGTCATCTAGCTTGCCTCACTTACGAGTTCGTCAATCTTGCGGTGAAGGTCGGTCAGGGTGCCGTCATTCAGGACAACATGGGTACACAGTTCCCGCCCCAGCGTCTCGCTGGAGTGTGCGCCGTCCTCGGCGATGCCGGGCCGGGCAAGGTAGACGAGCGCGAACCCCCGGCGGAGCAGTGCCCGAGCCTCGTTGGGGAATCGCACGTCCGGCACCACGAACGGCGTGCTCGGCGCGGCGTCGATGTCGTCGCAGAGCTGATCCAGCCAGAACGTGGTGCCGACGTGTTCGCGAACCCCCTCCGAGCCGAGGCGCTGTAGGAACCGGCGTGCCTCGGGGTATCGGTCCTTGACAGACTCCCAACCCCATCGGTCCACCACGTCCCGGAGGTACACGGGCAAGTGCCCCATGCCGCATGGCTCATAGGCCACCACCGGGTTCACGTCGTACGCCATGCACTTGAGCGGGTCGGCCAACGCCACTCGTACGAAGGCGTGTTCGTCCGCCAGGCGGGCGGCCACAGTGTCCTTGCCTGTCCGGGCCCGGCCGATGATCCCAATGCCTCTCACTTGCTGCTCTCCTCGTACCTCACGCAGTAGACCACCGGGACCACCTGCACCCGGGGTACGTTGTTCACGATCGTTGTTGTGGTGTGCAGAGTTGACGCATGCTCAAGGCATCGCCGGCCGTCTCCGCACCCCGTCAGCACGGTGGCGGCGGCGAGCATCACGCCCGCCGCCACCCCTGCCCGCGCAATTCCGCGGTTCACTTGCCTCTCTCCTCGGTCACGGGGAACAGCAGGGCCCGGAGCAGTTGGCCGAGCATCCGGAACGCATCGCCAACGGGGCCCCCTCGTACAGGAATTGGGCCAGGCGCATGGTCGCCTCCACCCGGGCCGCGTAGGTCACCCCGTCCATGTAGCCTCGGGCGTTCGTGGCCATCTCGGTGGCCATCTTCTGAGCGCAGTTCAACGCCTCCTCGCGAGTCACCGCGCATCCCCGGACATCAGGAACCGCGCCATCATCAGACGGGACTCAAGAGAGGAGTCCTTGCCCAGAAGTTCGGTCGCCCGATGGAACGCCCGCTCCCGGCCCTCGGTGCCCGGCTGCGGGAGCATGGTGTTCAGGAACGGGACGGCCGCAGGGTCGACACTGCCGATGCTCCCTGACAATCCCTCACGTGAGGGAATGGCCGCCGGGGTGGCGGACTCCGCCAGCGAACGCCCCTGGCGTTCGGCATCCTTGACGGCGTTGACCAGAGCGTCTATGTCGGCCGGGTCCAGGTAGACGGAGGCCAGCCCGTCAGGCAGGTTGACGACGGTCAGCACGACGTCCCCGTTCGCGTGCGTCGTCACGTCAAGCTTGTCGCCGGGGCCGTCGTACTTGCAGGGGAAGGTGTGCGGCATCTCTCTCCTCTGAGGGTCGCTCAGTCTTCGGCGTCTGCCCGGTCCCGGAGGGCGTCCAGCTCCTCGCGGTCCCACTGGTCCAGCACGGAGGCACCGGCCAGCGCGGCATCCTCGGGGGTCAGGTACTTGCTCACGACACACTCACTCCTTAGCGCAGGCCCAGGCGGGCCAGCAGTTCCTTGTACGTCTCTCCGGCGGCGGGGGCGGCCGGAGTCGCGGCCCGCGCCCGCGCGAGGCGGGCCGGGTCGTCGGGAAGCTTCACGGGCGGCCCGGGAACCATCGGGGCATCGATCATCCGGGCGGCGGCGTAGGCGTTGCACAGCATGTGATCTCTCCTCAGACGTTGGCGCGGCGGCGGGCATCCCGAACGGCAAGCCGTTCCATGACGGGCGACCCGTAGGCGAAGTACTCCCGGATCTGACGCAGCATGAGCGCCAGATCAGCCGGCGTGCGGGTGAAGCGGTCGAACTGTTCGGGGTGGTTGAAGTCCTCCCACGCGCGGTTCTCCCACTCCGTGGGCACGGCGGCCTCCTCCTCGACCTCTTCCACCGGGCCGTACTGCTCGACGAGATGGGCGATCTTGACGCCGTACTCTTCGCGCTCCTCGGAGGTCTTGGCGACCAGAGGAGTGCCCTCCGGACGGTTCCGGCGGTTGGCCGCAGACTCGGCGCGGGTGCCCTCGGGAACGGTCGGCTCGACGTACCGCGTGGGATGGTCGATCGGCTCGACCTTGCGGACAGCGCCGAGGATCGGCATTGCCTTGCGCGGGGCCGACTTGGCGACGGGCACCCCGCCGCGCAGCTTCTTGGCCTCCCGGGACCACGACGCCTTGACGGTGCCCTCGGTCTTGCCGAGGACGGAGGCCACGGCCTTGCCGTCCATGCGGCCGTCCGGCAGCAGCATCGGCGCGCCCTCGAAGCCGAACGCCAGCTCAGCTATTCGGCGGTTGGTCGGGCTCATCTTCCCCAGCAGCGCCACACCCGCCATGCCCTGAACCTCACGGTTCATGGCGCGGTTCTGCGCCTCGGTGGTGGGGTCCACGATGGCACCGCGCTTCCGCTTGCCGGAGCCGCCGCCGGTCGTCCGAACGCCCTTGCAGCGCACAGCGTCCCGGGACAGGTCGAGCGGGTACAGCATGTACTCCGGCAGATCGCCCTGCTCCTCGGCCCATGCGTCCTGCAACGGGGCCACAGAGGCCGCCATGGCGTCCTCGGCGTCCTGGCCGCCAGCGTCTATCCGGGCGACCCCTGCAAGGGCCTGCTGGGCCAGCATTACGGCGTCCTCGGAGAGGCGCTGATCCGCCCGGTCGGGCGACATGGCGTAGACCCGGGCCGCTTCGTGGTCGCCCTCGCTCGCCTTGAGCGCGCGGCCGTACCGCTTCGCGATGGCCGAGGACACCGGGCCGTCCGAGTGAGCAGCATCACTGACCTTGCCGGTCGCGCACCCAATCGCGTAGGTCGTGAACTCGGCCGAGTTGTCGGCGGTCACGTCCCATGCCATGAGAGCTTCCCAGAACGCCAGGCGGGCATCCTGCGCGAGATCCTTAGCGGCCTCGACCTGGTCGCCGTCCGTCCGCTCCGCGCGCTTGCGGGCGATGGCCAGGGCGGCGCGTTCCAGCTCGGCGAGGATGAGTTCGACGGCGGGGCGCCCTCCGGCCTCGGGGCGGACGTCAGCCTGGGCCTGGAGAATCAGTTCATTGGTGATCACGTGCGTGTCTTTCTGCGTGCTTCGGGCTGTTCGAGGGGGTTGAAGAGCGGCGGTTAACGCCGGGCCCGGCACGCGCTTTGGCATGTGCGCGTCATAGGTCGGGGCGTGAAGATGGCCCGCACGACCTGCCGGATTTGGGCATGGCGGTGCCCGGGACACGGCCCGTCAAGGTCGACCGCTACCCAGGCATGGCGAAGCCCCGGACACGGCCCGTTAGGTCAGCCGTTGCCGGGGCATGACGAAGCCCCTACCCGCCGAGTGCTAGCCGGAGATAGGGGCTTGGGTTGGGATACGCGCTACGCGCTTGCCCTAGCCGCTCCGGCGAGGCCGGGCAGCACCTGGGCAAGGCTCCTGACGCGAAGGGCGGCGAGGGCCGTCCGGACGCGCGCAAGCGTCACAGCCAGCTTGCGGCGGAAGATCGGGAGGGGACGGCGTCCCCCCGTGCCAGCAACCAGGCGAGCGGCACGCGCCATCACCGCGTAGAGGCGCGCGAGGCGCACGGCGGGGCCAACAAGGGGCCCGGCGACCGTGAACGCCCGCTCGGTCACGGCAGGCTGCGAGCCGCCGCAGAAACCGGCATAGAACGCCGGGGCGGTGGCAGGCGTGATGATGCCCTCGGCCAGCAAGCGCGCCCGAACCCGGGCGATCCTGCGCAGCCGATACCGGCGTGTGCACGCAATCGCCATGGGGCCGGTCGCGAACGCTGCGAATGCGGGTCGCCCCATGGCGTTACCTCCCTCCTCTGTCACCACCGGGACACTCCCGGTTCAACGTTCAACACTCTGCAACATCGCGTAAACAGATTGCAAACTCACCTGCGCCACATCTGACTCCCAGGGAGTTGTTACCAACCCGGGCCGCTCTCATCCGCTGGGAGGAGGTGAGACCACCATAGACCCCCAATCCCTCACGTGAGGGATTGCGACACGCCCCGGGCCGACAGGCCCAATCCCTCACGTGAGGGATTGGCGAACCGGGGGGCCAGCCACTCCCACAGGTCCGCATCACCTTTGCTCGCATTGCACTCCGCGCACGCTGGCCAGACATTCCCGAGGACATCCCGCCCCCCTCGGGCAAGGGGAACGACGTGTTCACGCTCGCTCCAAGGGCGGTCGCAGTAGATACACCGCCACGCGTCCGCCTCCTCCCATGCCGCGAACAGTTGGCGATCCGTCAACGTGGGGGCGGTGCGCCGCCGTTGCCGATAGGCCGCGTACACGGCGCACCCCCTTTCAGGCTGCTCGATAGTCCTCGTCCTCGGGGCACCCGTAGCCGCTCCCCCAGCTAGGCCCGTACACCTCCGGATCGCTCGCAATGTCGATCCCGAAGAATCTCATGTTCATCAACTCGCCTACGCGGACGATCAGTTGCTCAGCCTGGCCGGCGGGGAACGAACAGATCAGCTCGTCATGGACGACCCCCACCACATAGTCCAGTAGTCCGGCCTCCTCGATGCGGATCAGAGCGGCCCCGAGGATGTCCCGGGCGGACGACTGGCACATGTACGCAATGGCGGCGTAGGACTTGTCCCGGTCGAGCTTGAGGACCCGCTCTGAGGGCGTCACCACGGTCATGCCGTGCGCCTGCGCGTCGCGCGTCAGGCGGCGCTGATACTGGGAGAATGCTGGGAGTGCCCTGTCATATTGGTCAACGGCCTGCTTTACCTGACTGACCGGAAGATTCGTCTGTTTCGCCAGAGTGACCGGTCCGCCTGCGTACGCCTTGCCCAGAGAGATGACCTTGCAGAGCTTCCGGCGCTTGTCGTTCTTCAACTCCGCGTCGGTGATCATCTCTTCCGTGAGGCCGTAGACCAGCCGGGCCGTGAAGCCGTGCAGGTCGGCGCCACCGTTGATGGCCTCGATCACGTCGTCTGCCTCGGCGAGGGCGGCCAGGACCCGCAGCTCAACCTGCGCGAAGTCCGAGGCCGCGATCAGATGGCCGTCGTCCGCGACGATGCATCGGCGGATCGACCAGCCGGAGGACGGGAGTTGCTGCAACGGCGGGTTGCTGACCGACCAGCGCGCCGTCCGGGCACCCATGGTGTTGATGTCCGGGTGGATGCGCCCCTCGGCGTCCATGGTGTCGAGCATGGCGCGCGCATAGGAGGTGACCCACTTCCCGGCTCGCTTTGCCCGGAGGACGGCGTCCGCCAACGTGTTGGGCTCCCGCTGGTCCGTACGCTCCCAGTCCTTGTCAAGGTCGGCGAACCGCCGGAGCACGTCCCCGTCAACGGCGGGGGCTCCACTGTCGGTGGTCTCGGTCCAGACCTCGCCCATGGCGGCCAGGGCCTCCGCAACTTGCTTGGGGCTGTTGACCGAAGTGACCCCGTAGCGGGCCGCAACGACGGCGTAGTGGTCGCGCTCGGCCTCCAGGACCCCGATTAGCTGGCGGGTGTAGTCGGCGTCAACGCGCATGCCCTTGCGGCGAATCAGCGCACCGATCTTCATCACGCGGTGTTCATAGGCGAACAGCTTCGGGCCGTAACCTGCCTGCCGGTACAGCTCCCGGAGCGGGGGGACGATACGAGACAGGAGGATGACGTCAAGTCCGGCGTACAGCTCAAAGATCCGGTTGTTGAGGGGGATGCCCTCCCAGCCTGTTGCCTTCGTCAGCCCGATGCGGTTGAACTCGGCCGTGAGGTCCCCCTGAGTGTCCGGGGCCGAGGGGTCAACCAGGGCCGCCGCAAGGGGTTTCAACGACAGACCTAGGCCGCCTTCGTGGTGCTGGCGACTATCGATGAGATGGGCAATCAGCTTGGTGTCCACCACCCGCGCCCATATCTCCTCGACCTTGACGCCGAGGTGACGGTCCGACACCAACAGGTCGAACGCCGCGTTGTGGATGGTGATCCGGGGCAGGGCCCGGAGGGCCCACGCGGCGAGGGCCGCCCACTCCGGGCCCAGCTCCACCGGGATAACCCAGGCAGTGTCAGCATCTCCGAACTGAGCGAGCCTCAGGCGGTAGCCCCGGGCGTAGATGTGGAGACCGGTGGTCTCCGTGTCATAGGCCACCAGTCGGCCGGCGGTCCCCGCGGAATTGATCCACGCGCTGAACTCCTCGGCGTCCTCGGCCGATTGGAGCACGTGCACCCGGACCGTATCCCCGGCTATCTCATACTCGTGCGTGCGCATGTCTCTCCTCTCAGAACGGGTCGCCGGGGGTCGTGTCGCGCTTCACCGCCTCGGCCGTGCGGGCCGGGCCGCCGTACTCGGGCGTCAGTCGAATGCCCCGGTACGTCATGGCGCCGGTCGAGTCCTTGACTTCGGCCACGCCGGAACGCTCCAACTCCCGCTTGACCCACGACGGTTTGAACTTCCCGGAGTCCTCGCCATTGATCGAGCGCCATTCCTTGAGCGACGAATTGAAGACGCTCCGCTTGACCTGTGCGTCGCCGTCGAAGTCGAACAGGTCGCCCACCAGGGGGTGAAGGGGGTTCACCTGGTCCCGGTGCATGGCGGTCGCCTCGTCCACACACCCCGGGGTCACAAGGCCGCCGTCGTAGTAGCGGACGGCCCCGGCGACGACCCACGCGGCTACGCCCTCGGCTTCGGGCCCCTGGATGGTGGGCTCTAGGTCAAGGTCGACGCGACCGGCGAACGACTCCCCGAACAGGACGGCCCGGGTACGCGCCCACAGCGCGGCCCCGCCGTCCGTGAACTCGGGCAAGTGGTTGGTGCAGAGCACCAGGGAGAACCGGGGCGCGTAGCTGAACTGACGGCCGTACAGGTGGCGGGCCGACAGCCGGTCACCGCCGGACACGTTCTTGAGAAGCGCGGTGTTCATCCTCGTACCGGGGTTGCCTTCCTGCGCAACCACGATGCGGGCCGGGCGCATTGAGGCCATTACCTCCGTGTGCGGGCCCGACGAACCACCGGCCTTCTCGAAGGTCTCGAAGGGCACTTCGTGCACCAGGGCGGTACCGAACACCGCCTGCAAGGTGCGCACGATGGTGCCCTTGCCATTCCGGCCCTGAGCGCCGTACCAGACGCCGAGGACGTGTTCCCGCACCTCGCCCGTGATGGCATAGCCGAGGAACGCCTGAACGTACGCCTGTAGTTCGGGGTTGCCCGGGAATACCTCCTCGACGAACTGGAGCCAGCGCGGCGCCCCCGCGTCAGGGTCGTAGGCCACCTCTGCGCACTGCGTGATCATGTCGGCCCGGTCGTGCGGCCGGAGGAGGCCAGACCGCAAGTCCACCGTGCCGTTCTTGAACGCCAACAGGTGGTTCCGGGCATCGAAGTCGTCGGCGACGGCGGACAGTTCCGGCAGTACCGCCATCTCGGCCACAATGCCCTTGCGTTCGCGATGAACCAACATCTTGGACGCCGCGTCAGCCGCCCACGACTCCCCGCGCTCCAGTAGGGTGCGGGCCGCCAGGGTGATGGCCTGCAACGCCGCTCCGTCGCCCTCGGCGTCCTCCCAGACTGCGCCGGTCCAGCGGTACCACCCGAGGCCACGCACGTGCCGCAGGTCGGCGCCCTGGTCCCACGCGACGAACTGAGCGAAGCTCACATGCCGGATGTCTTTGGTGCTCTCCAGCCGGGCACGCCATATGTTCCAGTCGGTCACAGGATCAGTCCTCCTACGCCAGCGCGGCGGAACCGCTCTAGCTCGATCTCTCTCCGCTCCGCGACCGTGAACGGCGCGGGCTTTGCTCTCTCCAACTCGCGGGCGAGGCGGGCCCGGAAGCGCTCCGGGTTCTCCGCCCGAAGGTCTGTCAGGTCCCGGCCCGCCACCCGCCGCAGCACGCGGCACTCGATACCCTCTCGGGCCAGCGCCACGGCAAGCGACTTGACGAACAGTCGGCCGGCTGCGTCTCCGTCTCCCGCGAGCACCACATCCCGGCCTCGGAGGCCGTCAATCAGTTCCCCCAGCAGTTCCAGCGAAGTGCCGAGGGAGGCGCCACGGACTGCCACGGCGTCAACTCCCGCACCGCACACCGACAGCGCATCTCCCGGCCCCTCGGTCACGACCACCAATCCCTCACGTGAGGGATTGGCCGGGAAGTGTCCGAGCTTGCTCCAGACCGCGCCGTCCGGGTTACTGAGGGACAGCCAGCGCCCCGGACACCTGCCGGACAGGTCTCGCCCCTGTGCACCCCGGGTGACTCCGTCGAACCCCGCGAGGGGGACGACCAGTCGGGGGAACCGGGCGAACCGGGTCCCAATCCAATCGGGGTGCTCCGGGATCGGGTCCCACCGGCGCAGGTCCAGCGCCTCGGCCTGCGCGTCGGACAGCCCGAACCGCTCGACGGCGTACGGGAGTCCTGCCGCCGAGGGAAGGCGGTCCAGCCACACCCGGAGTCCGGCCACGTACCGCACACCCACCCGTTCGGGCCGGGCTGCGGGGGCGACCGCCAGGCCGCCAGCGTCGACCCCTCGGAGGTCGGCGAAACGCAGGCCGACGCACGCCAACACGTCAGAAGTAGCGCACCCGGCGCGGCACTTGACGCCCAACATGCCGCCGCCGTGCAGGTTGAACCAGAGCGAGGGCGAGCGGTCCCCGTGCCCCGGGCACAGTGCCAGATACTCCCCCGGCCGCCCGGCGTCCTCGACGCCCGTGAATCGGGCCAGGATCTCAGTCATCCGCACGGGGACCGCCCCTCTCATCTCGACTTGTCTGCAAGGGCCTTCATGACCCGCGCCAGCGTCTCCAGCGTCATCACGGCGTACGCCTTACCGGCCCCGTGCTGACGGCGCTTCACGACCGCTACGCCGAACGGACAGTCGGCGTGCCGGGCCTCCCGCTCGGCCTGGTCCACGAAGCTCGAAAGCTCGATCTTGGCAACGTTCTTGGCCTCGATCACCCACGGCGGGGCGTGGATGTCGCCGACGTCCAGGCGGCCCGTCTGGGCAACGCGCTTGGCGTCCAGGCCGGAGCCGCGCAGGAACCGGACAATGTCCGACTCCCACGCGGTCCCCTTGCGCTTCTCGCGGCTCACTCAGCAGCCCGGAGGATGGTCGCACCCCGGGTGAACGCGACTCCGGCGGCGTCCCAAATCCGGGGCCAGTCCATGCGATCGGTGGCGCCGGGGTGGAGCACCAGGACGTCACCGGAGCGCATGAGACGAATGTCCCCGAGGGCCGGGGTCTGATCCTCAGTCACGATGCGAAGGTTCATCGACCCGCCCGGCGCAGAACCTCGGCGAGCGGGTCACTGCGGAACGGGTCCTCCCACGACGACCGTTCGCCGCCCGGCAGGGTGACGGAACCGACCGCCCCCGCGCCCCAACCCGGACGCTCGATGCCCGCATGCCGGAGGGCGCCAGCGAGGGCCCGCACGTGTCGACGGGGTCCGCCGGTCATGCCGCCCACGTGGTGGAGCACGACGGCCAGGGCCTCGGCTTCCTCGGCGGACAGGGTGAGGGTCACGCCGGTGATGACAGTCTCGGTCTTCTTGACGGCGATAGCCATGTGAATTTCCTTGCTTCGAGGGCGAGTTCGGGGGTGGGGACGGGCGCCGGCCGAGGGGCCGTCAGCTCTCGTCTTCGTAGGCCGGAACCACGACACGGGCGTGTTCGGCGCTGATGGTCACGACGCGCGGGGAACGGCGCTTGACGAACCCTGACTCCACGCCTGTTGGGCGGACCTTGAGCAGCGGGACGACGCGCCCACCGACCACGGCGGACGTCAGCTTGACCACCACGGCGTCAGACATGCGGACCCGGTTGCCAGTTCGGACGGCGTAGGCCACCAGGTCGCCGGGGAGGATTTCCTCGCCCGCATAGTCACAGATACGGCCTCGGGCCTTGCTCATGCTCTCTCCAGGGGGAATCCCTCACGTGAGGGATTGGGGATGGGGGCCGGATCATCGATGTCCGGCCCCGCGGAAGTGAGGGCCCGTCAGAACGGAACGTCAGCGTCGTAGGTCGTCGCGCCCACCGCCGGGGTGTCGAGCTTCGGAGGCTCCGTGATGGCGGTCTCCCACGCCTTGTGCACGGTCACCTTCGGCGCGGTGTAACTGACCTGCTTGCCCGCCATGGGGCCGCGCTTCGGAACGAACTCGATCAGCTCCAGTTCCAGGGTCGCCAGCGCCGGACCGCCCACCTTGTCCAGAGAGTTGGCGAGGGCGAACAGCTCGCCGAGCAGCGCCCACGACGAACTGACGTACCGGAAGACCCCGAGGTCGGGATCGTCGGCCAGCCTGAACTTGATCGAGATGTTCGGCTTGGGCCCCCGGTTGCGCTTGGCCTGATCCTTGCGCTCGGCCAGCAGGGCCGGACAGCCGCACGGCTCGCCCTTGCGGTCGTCGTCAAGGAACGTCGTGCCGGTGCAGTGGTGGAACAGACCGCCAGGGCCGTACAGGCGCATGTCGGCGTACAGGGCGTCAGGGCCGTCGATGACGACGGACACGCGCTTGGCGGCCGTCAGAACCTCGATGCCGTCCTCGCCCTTGGTCTCCCACTCGGCCGGGGCCTCGCCGCCGAACAGCTCGTGAACTGCCTTGCCCACGCTGGGATCCCCGGTCGTGATGCGCCACTCGGCCAGCGACACGGGGGTGTCCTCGATCTGCTTACCCGCCCGGAACCGGCCCACGTAGTCGTCCGCGAACGTCTTCCGCTCCTTCGGGCGGGCATCCGGGTCGGTGTCGAACACGTTCATGTTGCCGAGCAATGTGTCTCCTGCGTGAGTGCATGCTGAGGGCCGGGGCGGCGGTGTGCCGCCCCGGTCACTGGGGTTGAAGTGCGGCGGTTAACGCCCGCCGGGGCGCCTAGTTGGCGCGGCGCTGAGTGCCCGTCACCAGGGCCTCGGGGCCGCCGCTCAGCACCGGCTTGCCAAGGACTCCCTTGGACACGTCACGGTCCCAGCGGTGCATGTGCAGCAGGGCCCGGAAGTGCGTGAACACGCGCTCGGAGACCTCGACGGGCTTGAGCGCCCACTGATCCCCCGTCACATGCAGGACCGCGCCGGCATCCACCTTCGGCATGGCGTACGGGTCGCCCTCGGCAGGGATCACGCGGTCAGCGAAGGCATAGGCGGAGAGCTGCAAACTGACCTCGGGATACGTCGACTTGGACGTCTTGAAGTCCACCATCACCAGCTCGCCGGAGATCCGCATCAGGGCGTCGAAGCTTCCCGCGTAGCCGAACCGGTCGGACCACGCGACCTCTTCCATGGCGATGACCTCGGGCTGTGCCCGGTCCAGGAACTCAGCGAAGTGCCGGTGGTACGGGACCAGGTCCGGGTGCACCCTGCCTACCACCTGCCCACGCGCCATACGCTCGAACAGGTCGTGCGCCGAACTGCCCAGCTCTGCGCGGGCCTTGGTGTACCTCGACGCCGCCCCCTTGAGATACTGGACGGCCCCCTCACGGTCACGCTCGGCCATCTGCGCGATGAACTCCAGCGAGTCGACGCAGAGTTCGGCCGTCATCTTCGCCGACCAGTGCTGTAGGAACGGCTTGGCTTGCATGTTGATGACGCTGGTCACGCCGGGAAGCTTGATCTCCGCGTTCCCGGGATCGATGTAGAACCGCGATCCGCCTCGGTGGATGGTCCGCACTGCGCCCATGGGGGCCCCTCTCGCTGGTGTCGTCCCTTGCGATCGGGTTGAAGTGCGACGGTTAACGGGCCCCGGGCCGGAGGGCCAACGGCAGAAAAGTTGCCGTCCCCGTAGACCTCCTACACGTGTCAGGGGGTTTAGGCGGACGGCAGAATTTCTGCCGTTCCTCCCCGGGCGCTGAGCGCGAGGCGGAGCCGAGCGAGGGCGAGCGCCGGGACCACGGGGGCACGGGCCGGAGGGCCCGGCCACTCAGACAGGCGGGGCCTGACACCCCCGTGAGAACGGCCCGAGGGGCCGCCAAGGGCCCGGAAACGCAAAAAGGGGCCCGCCCTACCCTGGTGGGTAGAGCGGGCCCCTGGGGTGCCGTTGTGGGCGTTCAGGTGCTACTCGGCGGCGCCCTCGGCGGCGGCGCCCTGGCCGTCGGCCTTGGCGTCGTCGCCCTGGCCGTCCGGCTCGTCGGCAGGCAGCGCGGCCTCCAGGCGCTCCAGCTCCTCCCGGAGCGCCTGAATCTGCGCCCGGATGGCTGCACGCGACTTCTCCGTGTGCAGGCGGGGAGCAAGCTCCGCCAGGGGGGCCACCGCCTTGGCGGCCTCCTTGACCACGTCCACCGTCGCCGCGTCGCGCGCGTCCGGCGACTTGCGGATGTCCGCAGCCAGGGTGAGAGCGTTGTCCGCAGCCTTGGCGGACGACCGCGCGCCGGTCAGCGTCTTGGCGTCCGCCTTGGACAGCTTCTCTTCCCGGCGGGTCCGACGGCCCTGCTCGGCCCGGGTCTCATTCGTGATGCCCAGGTGCGCGGCCAGTTCATTGGCGGCCTTCATCACAGCGGCGTCCCGGTCCTCGGGCGCCATGTCCTCGGCCAGCTCCAGAGGGTGAATACCCACCTTTGCCGCGAGGGCGGGGTTCAGGACGGCCGTGCGGACAAGGCGGGCCTTGGCGTCCGGGAACGCGTTGCTCACTGCCTTCTTGATCTTCCGGGAAGTCTCCCCGATGATCCGCTGTTCCACGGTGGGGTTCTCCACCGCATCGGCCTTGTCGTCCAGACCGGCCGCCGCGTACATGTCCGCCGCCATGGCCTTGGCGCCCGGCGAGTCGCCATTGCCGTCGATCGCACCCCGGAACTTGCAGTCAAGACGCCCCACCAGGATGGAGTAGGCCATCTCCTCCTCCAGGCGGGCGCCCTCGGCTTCGTGCTTGAGCAGCCTCTTAGCCAGCTTGGTGCCCTGCGCGACCAGGGCGACAAGCTCGGGGTTGTCCTTGTAGGTCTGCGTCTCAATGGCAGCCTGGGCCCGCGCCGCCAGCTCCTTGCGCTCAGCCTTGATGGCCTCCCGGCGCGCCTTGGCGGCAGCCCGGAGCATGGTGGACAGGTCGGCTCCCGAGTTGCCGGGAAGCTCCAGCAGCAGCGCTCCCCCCTCGATCTCGACGGCGTCAGGGTCGGCAGCGTGCTCCAGCTCTGCGACCAGGGCGAGAACCTGCGCCTTGACAGACTCGGCCTTAGCGGCCTTCTCGTCATCTGACGTACCGTCATCCGGCAGGGCGAAGGGGTCGAC
Source organism: Kitasatospora sp. NPDC003701 (assembly GCF_053587085.1). Lineage (NCBI taxonomy): Bacteria > Bacillati > Actinomycetota > Actinomycetes > Kitasatosporales > Streptomycetaceae > Kitasatospora > Kitasatospora sp. NPDC003701. The sequence goes on along the minus strand of NZ_JBSFNM010000001.1, from coordinate 165,150 downwards.
GAGGGGAGCCGGGGCGGGCGGGGCCTCACCCTCGCCACCCTCGGCGTCAGCCGACGTCTCGCCCTCGGGGGACGCCTCGGCGGGCTTCTCGACCTCGGAGCTGGCGGGCGCCGCCGGGGGCGTCCACTTCTTCGCACAGTTCGTGCAGATGTTGTGGTGCTCGCTGTACCCCTCGTCCTCGGCACTGGCAACGATCCGCACCAGCGGCTTGCCATGGCAGACGGCCGCCGGGGCGTCCGCCTCGCGGTCCGCCACGATGTGCCCGATGGCACTTCGGCCCACGTGCCCGATGGCCCCGCCAGCCTCGATGACGGTTCCCTCGTTCAGCTTGTCAGCCACAGCATTCTCCTTCTCTGATTCCAGCGACGCGGCAGTCAGGATGTCCCGCCCGAGCCGGAGGGCTTCACGAAGACACGGCTTGCACTCATCACCGTGAGTACCCCAGTTCCCGGGGTCAATAACCCCGGCACTGGTCCACTCCCGCGAGCACAGCGTCTCGTCGTTGCCGAACCTCCGGGTCTGGGCATAGTGCTCGGTGCGACCCTTGCCGACACGGACCCGCTCCCCGTTGCGGCTGTCATGCCACGCCCAGAAAGCATCCGAGTCGGTGTAGGTCTGCGCCACTGCCTTGCCTTCCCTGCGTCGGCCCCCCGGTGCTTCCGGGTGACTCGCCGCAGACGGTACACCCTCGCTCCGTAAACGATCAAGCCAATCCCTCACGTGAGGGATTGGCTGGCCGCCGGGCCACCCGTACGAGTGACTTACTCGGGCTGCTCCGCGTGCACACAGTCGCAGCACGACTGCGCCGCTTCCATCTGCCGCATCTCGGCGGCCTCGGTGAGCACGACGCGCTTACCGGCGGACTGCCCTGCCCAAAGGGCCACAGCGGCCACCAGGGGGCCCGCGATCAGCTCAACGTCCACACCGGCCAGTGCGGGCACGACGGAGGCCAGAAGCCCCACCAGGGCCACGACGGCCGCCCGGACCCGGACGGGGTTCTGTCGGATGAGTTCCTTCACGATGGCATCAGCCCTTAACGAGAGAGACGAGTTGAGAGATGAGGGCACTTGCCCCCGCAGCGCCGGAGGCCACGACGCCGTACCGCCAGCGCTCCAGACCGCGCACGCGGTCCTCGTGGTCCTCTAGCGTCCGGTCGACGCTGGCGCTGTTCTGTGCGAGTGCCCGCACGTCCTCGCGGACGCCGAGCAGCTGATCGTAGATCTCGCGGGCGCCGATGTGAACGCCGTTGAGCTGATCCTGATCAGACATCAATTCCCCTTTCCGGCACTGGAGTTGGCGGCATCGGAGGGCGAGGCCGCGGAGCCCACCGGGGAAGCCGCGGCGGCATCAACTGGCATTGCGGGAGCGGGAGTTGGGGCCGGAGCAGGGGTCGGCCGGCTGGCACCCTCGGGGCACCGGCACGGGCAATTCCCGTGGAAGTGCTTGCGCGGGCCCTCGGGCTTGGCCGCCGGGCGGGCGGGCTTGGGCTTGGCCGGGGTCGGCTTGGTGGCAGGCTTGGCCACCACCGGCTTGACGGGCTTGGCCGGGGCCGCTGGGGTCGGCTTCGCCTTAACCGGGGCGACGGCCTGGCGGGGCGGCGCGGGGGTGGACGCCTTGGCCGCAACGCCCGCCGGGAGCTTCACCACCTGACCCGGAGTGATGGCGTTCGGGTTGGAGAACGCGTTTGCGGCGAGCAGCTGCGGGAGCGTGACGCCGTGCGCGGTGGCGATCCCCCACAGAGTGTCACCGCGCTTGACGGTGTACTCGGCCAGCTTCGGGGGCGTGGTCGGGGCGGTCGGCTTCTCGGCCTCGCCCGGCTTGGCCGGGACGGCGATCACCTGACCCTCGCGAATGCTGTCCGGGTTGGTGATGTCGGGGTTCAGCGCGACGATCGCCCCCACCGAGGTACCCAGCAGCGCGGCGATCCCGCCGAGGGTCATGCCCTTGCGGACGGTGAACTTGCCGCCCCCGACGGTCGGTTCGGTCGAGCCGCCACCTGCCGGGGCCTCGGCGTAGGCCGGGCGGACGTAGCCGTACACGTTCGGGTTCGTACGACTCACCCACTTCTCGGCCACGGAGCCGCCCGCGTAGGACGTGCCCTCGCCCGAGGTGTTGCCGCCCACGGTGCGGACCCGGCCCGGCTCGACGGCGGCCACCAGCTCGACGTGCGAACCGCCCCCGGCGCCGTACATGATCATGTCGCCGACGCGCGGGGTGGAGCTGAAACGGCCCCGGGCCTTGGCCCACGACACCGCAACGGCACACCCGGCGGTCCACGGGTAGTCCTTGTCAGGACGGCCCCCGGCGGCCTTGTGGATGATGCTCTGGAATGCCTGACACCAGGGGTAGCCGTACCCGCCGTCCCCGTAGCCCGGAATCGAGCCGAACGCCTCGGCGTACTTGGTGCGGGTGCCCTTGTTGCGGTGGTAGCCAACCTCCGCGCGGGCCAGGCGGATTGCAGTCTCGGCGGTGTACGCCATGGGGGTTCTCCTCGTGCAAGAGGCCCGCCGGGCAGACAGCCGGCGGGCCCGTGAAAGGTCGTCAAGGACGGGTCAGTGGAAGCCCAACGGCTTCTCGATCATCTCCCAGTGACCGGCCCCGAGGGCGGGGTGATCACCAGCGGCGTACAGCGGCAGCGAGATGGCCACGCCCGGGTCCACCGTGGCGGACATCTCCCCGTCGTTCGCCCGGATCTGCATAGCCATCCGGTGCCACCGGCGAGAGCTGGTCCCCGTCAGGCCGTGGCGCCAAGTGAGCTGCAACCACTGGTTCTGCGCCGGGACGCCGAGGCCCCGGATCAGGGCCTCGGCGCTGGTGCGGCCGGTGTCGCTGTCGACCAGGCGGAAGGTGACGGATTCGCCCTGCCGGATCGCACAGCGGAGATCGAGCCGGAGGACCGGCTGTGTCAGTGAGATGGTCGAGATGAACCCGCAGGCGTACCACTGGCCTTGGGTCGAGCCGTACGGGTACGGCATGAACGTCAGCACCTCGCCCCGGGTGGAGCTGTTCTGCTCCAGGGCACCGAGGCGGGAGCCGATGGTGTTGAACTCATCGGCCAGGCTTGGCCGTCCGAGGATCATCCTTCTTCCTTCCCTTCCTCCAGGCCGTCGACCAGACGGAACGCGGACACGGGGACCAGGGCGAGCTTGGTACTTTCCCCGGAGCCATCCACGGTGGTGTCCAGCTCGGTGACGACGTACTCGGCGTCCACGCCGGGCCAGTTCTCCAGACGGGCGCGGACGCGGACCTTGTGGCCCACCCGAAGCTCCGCCACGGAGACCTCCCCGCCGGGGCGGAGCTGGACGTCCGGCACCACCAGGGGGAAGGCTCCGACCGCCTGAATCCGCCACGCCTGCGCCGCCAGCGTCTCCGGTCGGGACACGGAGTTGTGCGTCTCGACGGTGGCCAACCGCGGAATGCGTCGGCCGTCGGCAGTCTCCAACTCGCCGTTGTTCCACCAGGACTTGACCTGTCCCCAGCCCTCGCCGGACCCGTTCACGGCGGACTCGGTGCACATCGCTGCGCCGTCCGAGGTGATGCGAGAGACGTTGCAGTTGGCCCCGTGCTCCAGGACGAACGTGGTGTCCGTGCCGCCCTGGGGGAGGAACGTGAACAGGTTCCGGACCCGGCCATCTGCCATGCGGTCGTGGTCTATTCGGAAGTCGAACCCGTCGATCACGGCGGCCAGCTGCTCGACCGCCTCACCCACGGACTTCCACTCGTACCACATGTACGACCGGTCACGGCGCTTGTCGTCCCAGTCCATCGGAGGCGCGGTGAAACTCAGCGCACCCGGCCCGTTCGACGCCCAGTAGTCGCCGCCGGAACCGTCCCGAGGACGGGGGGCGTCGGCGTAGTACTGGATCAACTCCCGTGCAATCACGGTCTGAGGGACGCCGTACGCCTGGTAGCCGCCATCGTCGCGGCCCTGGCCCCCGCCCGGGAACCCCCGGTTGATGATGTTGCGCCGGTAGTACTCCCACAGCCCAACCAGGTCGAGCGTCATGGTCTCTGAGTCCATGTCGACGTCCCACGTCAGCAGCGGGCCGCCCCACAGGATGCGCTCCCCGCGCTGTATGTGAACCAGGGCCCGCCAGGGGGCGACGAGAGACCAGTCAAGGCCCTCCAGGGGCCGGGCCGACAGAGGCACCTTGACCTTTGCCGAGCCCGGCCGGGAGAGGATCGAGTGGAACGACACCGATTCCGCGGGGATCTCGGCGATCAGTTCGCCGGTCTTGAACTCACTTAGCAGTACGCGGTATTCGGTGATCCCGCCCACCTCCTATCCGCTGTAGATCACGGCCATGCCGAACCGGGATTCGTTCAGGCCGGTGTAATTGCAGTTGCCCTTGTCGCCCCCGGATTCGCCGGTGCCGTAAAAGCCGCGCATGATGCCCGCATCCGCGTTGAACGGCACGCCGGCCGGGATCTCAACCACGCAGTAGCCCGCGTGAGTTTGGGTGTGAGTCAGCTCGGCGGCAGCGCCGTACCAGCGGTGCGCGTTGTCGAATGGGGTACGGCCGTTGTTGAACAGCAGGGCCGCGCGCATCCAGAAGTTGTCACCGTAGTTGTAGACCGCCGTCGCCCCGAACGAGACGGCGGCGTAACGGCGGTAGGGGGCGGCGCCCACCCGCCACTCCATCACGGAGTCATCGCACCAGCCGCCGTCACTCCCTTTTGGGGTGCCCATCACCACCTGAGCCGGAGCGCTCACGGGAACGGCCTTGCCGGGGGCCGTGACGACGTACATACGCTGTTCCTGGCCGTAGTAGACCATGGAGCCCTCGGGCAGTCCGTTGATCGCCTCGTTGAGCCCCTGCTGAGGGGCCGTCCGGATGTGCGCCAACGCGCTGGTGTCCTTCTGCGGAACGATGCCCCCGCCCGGCGAGTTGAAGCGGACATCCTCGATGCCGGTAATGCCGGTGGTCCCAATGCGCACCCTGGCGAGACGTACCGCGTTGTGCGGCACCTTCCAGTCCCCCGCGCCCGGCGTGGTCTCGGCGAGCACCGCCAGAGACCAGCCGTTGGCGCCCTCCTGGCTCACCCCACCCACGGCAGCGTCAGCCGCCGCGTACCGGGTACCGTCCTCGGCGTACCAACTGGGCTGTAGGAAACGGGCCTCGGTGCTGCGCACGTCCACGATGCGCGAACCGAGCGCCTGCGCGTCCGGGTCGGCGAACGCCACCACCAGGTCCACGCGCTCGCCCTCACCGGGCTTGGGAGTTGAGCACTGGAGCTGGATGCTGGCGTCCAGGTGGGCGAAGAACACCGCACCGCTGTGCGACGCCTCGGTGTCGTCCGGCAGCCAGATGGAACCCGAGGCGACGGAGACGCGAGGGGTCGGGTTGTCGATCTTCTCGACCCGCAGCGCGTCCGGCCCGGCGACCCCGACATGGGAGCCCCTGGTCCTACCGATCATGTTCCGGAAGTCGAGCGCGTCATATCGCCCCTGCTGCAGGAACAGCGGGGCCCGCATCTCAGCAGGCAAGTTGATCCCTCCTCACATCCACGCCGAGCGCCATTCCACACTCGCCGTCAGCCCCTCGGGGCCCTCGTTTACGTCTAGAAGCACCTGGCTTGTCCCGGGCTCCAGGGCGAACCAATCGCTCCCCGGCAGCACCTTGCCGAAGCGCGAGGCGCCGTTCAGGGTCAGCCGGCGGGCGGCCATGTCGATGACCAGGACGTCACCCTGACCGACCCTCAGGCCAGCAGTGGAGAACTCCCGCCGCTTGCCCTCGTGAATCAGCGTCAGCCTCGGGTCCACCACGACGCCGCCGCGCGGCACCATGCGGATGACCGGATAGACCGGCACCGAGCCGGAGTTGGTCATGTCGTTGCTCGCGCGGGACACGGCACCCTGGCCCAGCTCGAACGGGAAGAGCAGCGGGAACACAGGAACACCCGTTCGGGGCACGCGAACCGTGATCTCCCGCGTGTGCGCCGGGCCACCGGAGTACAACCGGGGGTCCGCAGCGAACAGCTCGACATCAACTCGCGTTCCACCAGCGACAGTTACGGCATCCACCTTGGCTGAGCGCTTCCGCACCCGGGCCATGATCTGCCCGTCTCCCCCGGCCACACCGGGGAAGGCAAAGCGGAACGGCTTGTCCGCCCCCGGGGCGAACGCCCGCAGCACCTCGGCCAGATCCTCGGGGCCGTTCTCCGCAGCAACCATCAGGGTGAGCTGCACAGTTCGGCCGCCCATGTAGTCCTGACCGACCGAGACGCCATCACGCTGCAACAGCGCGGCGTCAGCCGTCCGAACCTCCGGCGCGTCGAGCAGGCCGGAGACCTCTTCCAGGTAGGCCGAGGACGACCCACCGAGAAGGGCCCCGCTGAACTCTGCGGTCCAGGGGGCCCCTTCGTATGCGTTCTTGACGGAGAAGCGGGAGGGCGGCGCGCCCTCAAGTGCTGTCACGTCGTCACCTCCCACTCGTGCGAAGCTGCCAAGCGATCTCGCCTGCAATGTCGTTGGCGCTCGCGTTCGTCGTCGCGTTGACGGTGATGGACGGCCGCAGCCTCTCGGCGCGGGCGCTGCCCAATCCCTCACGTGAGGGATTGCCCCACAGGCCGTCAAACGACTTGGCATTGAAGCTCTGCGCGCCGCCGAGGATGGCCGTGCGGACCGCACTGCCCGCCTCTGCGATCGGCGACGCGAAGGCAGCGAATGACGCCGGAGCCGCAAACGCCATGGGGGCCGCCATCGGCGCGGCGTCCGCCATCCTCGGGGCCGGAGCCGGAGCCGGGGGGTTCGGCATAGGCGCGGACTTGAACGGGTTGAGCTTGCTCACAACCCCGCCGACGGCACTGGTCAGGCTGCCTGCCATGTCCTTGATCCCGTTGATCAAGCCCTGAACAAGTGACTTGCCCTTCTCGTACAGCAGCGAGCCGAGGTCGCCGATCCCGGACAGCACCTTGCCCGGAAGCTCGGTCACGGTGGACACGGCCTTGGAGACCATGTCTCGGACGGCCTGAACCAGCTTCTCGGGGCTCTGTGCGGCAGTGTGGATGGCGTTCACGAAATTGGTCATGGTCGAACGGACCACGCCAAGCACGGTGTTGAACGCGCCGGTCACGGCGTCCCAGGCCGCCGACACGGCAGACGAGATCGCACCCATCACGGTGGAGACCACCGACTTGGAAGCGTTGAACGTGCTCGTGGTCGCCGAGGAAACCGCACTGGTCACGGTCGTCCAGACGGACTGTATGACCGACCAGGCGGCAGAGATGGCCGCCTGACAGGCGCTCATGACGGTACTGATCACCGAGGACACGACGTTGAACGCCGCCGAGACCACCGGTGCCAGGACGGCCACGGCAGCAGACCAGACAGCCTGAATCACGGCCCAGGCCCCCGAGATGGTGCCCTGCACAGCCGCCATCGTGGTCTCGACCACCCACCGGACCACGGCAAATCCTGCGTCGACCACGGTCGACACGACCGCCACGGCAGCGGACCAGATGGCCTGAATCACGGCCCAGGCAACCGAGATGGTTCCCTGCACGGCGGCCATCGTGGTCTCGACCACCCACCGGACCACAGCGAACGCGGCCTCGACCACGGTCGACACAACCGCGACGGCGGCAGACCAGACAGCCTGAATCACCGACCAGGACACCGAGATGACGGCCTGAATCACCGTCATGACCGCCGAGATGTACGCCTGTATCAGACCCCAGTACACCTGAATGGCAGTCCAGATGAACTGAACCACCGTCATGACCTTCGGGCCGATCGCGTCCCAGACGCCCAGGACGACGCCCTTGACGATCGCCCAAGCCACGATCGAGGCGTCCTTGATGAGCGACCAGGCGGCGTCTACGAAGTCACGGAACCAACCAACCTTGTTGTAGGCCAGCACCAGACCGGCGACCAGGGCCGCGACCCCGAGCACAATCCAGACGAACGGGTTCACGGCCATGACCGCGTTGAACGCCGCCTGAGCGATCGTCCAGACACGCGTAGCGGCGGCCACCAGGCGGGCCCTTGTGAGGTAAGACGCCATGCTCGACGCCGCCGAGGCGATGGCACTACCGGTTGCGCTCAGCGCGCGACCCGTGGCGGAGGCCGCCGTGGACAGACCAGCACCAAGCGCAGTTGTCGCCGTGCGGGCGGCAGTTGCCAGAGTGGATCCTAGCCACGACGCCGCCGAGGCAGCGCCGGAACCGGCGGCGCTCAGCCCCCGCCCGGTGGCGCTCGCTGCCGTCGACAGTCCGGCACCCAGTGCAGTCGTCGCCGTTCGGGCGGCCGTTGCCAGGTTGGAGCCCAGCCAGGTGGCCGCCGAGGCAGCGCCGGAACCGATAGCCGACATGGTCGTTCGGACCCGCCCGCCGAGCGTCCCCATGGGGCCCGAGAACGACGACGCCGCAGCGCCCGCGCTGGAGAACCCCGAGGCGAACATGCCCAGTTGGCGAGCGCCCGCCATGGCGACGGAGCCGACCCGGGCGCCGGCCGACACGAAGACGCCGAGGCCCTGCGCAACCTTGCCGAGGCCGATGCCGACAGGTCCCAGCGCGACGCCCACGAGGGCGATCTGAGTACCCATCCGGAGCATCGAACTGTCTGTAGAGGACAGCTTGCCGACGAACTCGCCGAGGACGTTTACGACCTTGGTGAAGTCGGCCAGCAGGCCAGAGTCACCGATGGCGATTGCCAGGCCCTCGACAGCAGACGAGAAGTTCGACATACCGTTCGTCGCGGTGTCGGACATGATGGCCGCGAACGCGTCGGTACTGCCCGCGGACTTCTCCAGATCCGCCGTCAACTTCCGCATGGCGTCTCCGCCTTGGGACTGGAGAACGCCCATGGCGCGGCCACCCTCGACACCAAAAAGGGTGATGAACTGCTCGTTCGTCAGACCGGCCTTGCCGACCTCGTCAATGATCTGAGCAAGCGGCTTCATCTTGCCGCCCGCGTCGGCGAACGAGAGGCCGGTCTTTTTCATGACCTTCTCGGCGTCGCCGGTCGGCTTCATCATCTGGACCAGGGCGGCCGACAGAGCCGTACCACCCATCGATCCCTGAACGCCCGCGTTGCCGAGCATCGTGAAGGCGGCCGTGGCCTCCTCGATGGTCATCGATGCCATCTTGGCGGTCGTGGCACCGTACTTGAACGACTCGCCGAGCATGTCAACATCCACGTTGCCCGCATTGGCGGCGGCCACAAGGATGTCCGTCGCACGCGCCGCCTCGGTGGCCTGTAGGCCGTAGCCGGTCATGATGTTGCTGACGATGTCGGCCGTACGCCCCAGCTCCAGGCCGGACGCGGCAGCGCCGTTGAGGATGGCCGGGACGGCCGCCATGATCTCGGTCGTCTTGAAACCGGCCTGTGCCAGGAAGCCCATCGCGTCGGCGGCATCCGTGGCGCTGAACTTGGTAGTCGAGCCCAGTTCCTTGGCCTGGTCACGGAGTTGGGTGAACTCCTCCCCGGTGGCGCCTGAGAGCGCCTTGACCCGGGTCATGCCGTACTCAAAGTCCGCAGACGTCTTGACGACAGCCGTGCCGGCTGCCACCAGAGGCAGCGTCAGATTCCGGCTCAGCGTGGTGCCCACGCTGGTGAGCGAGGAACCCGCCCGGGACAGCCCCGATGAAAGCGTCTGGGCCATCGTGGCCGAGGCGGCCTCACCGGCCCGTCGCGCCTGCTCGGTCACGTCGCTGAGGAGGCGATCCCCACGGGCCGTCAGCTCGATGTATGCGGACCCTGCGCGTATGCCCGCAGCCATGTCTCACCGCCCTATGTCAGGCGCGGAGTTGGCCGCGCGCCCATCTTCTCGGCGAGGGCCTTGAAGCCCTTGCCCTTCCGCTCACCAGCGGGCATCTCGACGCCGGGCCGCTTGATCGGCTCCGGCGGAGGCACCGGGTTGCGCTTCGCCCCGTTCGCGACCAGCAGGCCGCCGAGCAGGTAGTTCGTTCCCCGGAGGTGATCCACGACGGAGGCGAGTAGATGCCTGTCCGTCGTCCATTCGGCCTCTTCCGCCCCGACCACCGCGCGGGCGTAACAGCCCTCGCGCGGAAGCCGGTTGACCAGGGCACCGAGCCGACGCCACGTCAGCCCGGGGGTGCCCACATCGGCCACGTCCAGGCCGTAGTACCTGCGGAAGTCGGCGTCAATGTCGTCCCCGTGCTGGTCGATCAACCCAGCAAGGGCGATCATTCCCCCAGGGTGACGCCCTGATCCTCGGCGTACTGACGGATGATCAGCATCAGGTCGGTGGACCGGCCGCCCGCCTCGATGAACGGCGCATAGCGGTCACCGAGCAGAGCCCGACCGGCACCCGGCAGATCCTCGGCGCGAAGCGCCTCGTGCACGGCGTCAGTCCAGAACGCCGGAGTCGGCACCTCGTAGACCTCGCCGTCCAGGTGCTCAAAGTCGATCACGGCAGTCTCGTTGGCGGTGGCCTTGGTGCGGATGGTCTCCAGCTTGAAACGGGCCTTGCCGGGCTTGCTCATGTGACGCTCTCTCAATCTCTCGCAAAGTCAGAAAGGGGGCCGGGCAATCCCTCACGTGAGGGATTGCCCGGAGGGGTTGGGCGCTAGCGGCTCACTGGCCGGAGGGCGGGGTGCCGCCGGAGGCCAGGGCCGCGATGTCGGCATCGTGGATCTCCCACGTGCCGAGCGGGGTGTTCGCGTCCACGCCGAGGGCCTTGGCGGTCATGCCCCACGAAATCGCCTCGGAGTTGGTGAACTTGGGGCTCTCGACCTCGGACACCTGCGCCTTGTCCATGTGGAGTGCCCACATGGACTCACCGTCGTGCAGCACGAACAGCGCGGCGAACGGCTTGCGCTTCTCGGCCGCCTTGATCTCGAATCGGACGGACTTGCCGTCAGCGCTCTTGATGCTGCCGGGCGCCAGGCCGTAGAACGACTCAAGGACGGCGGGTCGGGACTCCAGGGCGGAGAACTTGAGCGTGAGATCGCGGCCGGTCACCAGCGTGCGAACGACGCCAGCCTGCCAAGACTTGATGTCCTCGGTGTCCTCGGAGAACGAGTGCTCCACGCCATCTTCGGAGAACAGGCCCAGCGTGGTCCAGCCCGCCGGATCGGCGAACTGAGCGCCAGTCAGGTTCGGCATGGGGGTCATAGGCGGAGCGATGTACAGGGTGCCGGTCGTGGCTACCCGCAGGGTGTCCTTAGTCAGGTCGGGGGTCGGCACTGCCGGTCTCCTCGCGTATGGGGCGGAGGCTGACGCCATAGGTCGCCGTCCACCGGTGAAGGGATGTGTCCGCCTCGTCCCGGGCGTGGTGAGCCCCCATCACGACGTAGACCCGGGTTGCCCCGAGGTTCTGCGGCGGGAGGCTCATCAACACGCCCTCGGCGGTTCTGAGTGCGTCGTGCGCGGCGGCACGATCGGGGCCCAGCGCCCGGATGCCCAACAGGGCTGTCTCAAGGGCGGGCCACTTCATGTACCCGCCGACGCGCTCAACGGCGACGAACGGGCGGGCGATCTTCTCTGGGAAGTCCACCCCGCAGTCCAGTCCGGCCGCGCGTAGGTGGGTGAGGATGAACGCCTCGGCGTCAGGGAACTTGACCAAACGTCAGCCCCCGTCGCCGAAGGCGGACACGGCCCGGCGGAGCGGGTGCTGTGCAACGTCCTTGTACGTTCCCAGCTCAACGAAGGTCGAGTGGCGGGCAGTTGCCACCACCCAGACCGCCCGCCGGCCGACCCGGACGCTCACGGAGCCCGAGAGGGCGCCGGATCGACGGGGCATCAGGGACCGCGCTGCGGCTGCGGCATGCTCGCCGCGCTGACGCAACATCTCCTTGACATCGGCGGATTCGCTGAGCTGTCGGATCGCATCGGGGGAGATTTCCACCATGAGATCAGCCACGGGTCACCCCTCCGTTCTGGCAAGGCGGGCGGTGTTCGCCCAGCGCTTGCCGTACATGCCTGTTCGGGGCAGGCTCGGCCCCTTGACGTCGAACTCCACCCCGTTGACCCAGACTCGCTCACGGCCCGTCAGAGTCACGTCCGGAGTCAGCACCAGCTGAAACCCAGCGCTCTGTACGTCCCTGCCGGACTCCTCGGTCTCGCGGCCCGAGGGGTGAATCAGGCGGCAGGAAATGGGAGTTGGGTCCGGACGCCACGAAGGGACCGGCTTGCCGTATCGGTCAAGCTCGGCCCCCTCGGTCCGGCGGAGAATCACGCCGGAGTCGGACAGGAGGTGTCGGCCTATCAGGTCGCCTCGCCCCCCTCGTCGGTGGGCACCACCCATGCCACGTCTTCGGGCCTCGGCCCGGCGTAGATGCTGGTACTGGCGTAGAGGGCGGCGCCGAGCGCCTGGCGGAGGAACTTGACCTCCTCGGGCGTCAGCGACATGCCCGCTTGTGCCTCACGCGTCCGTCGGTAGGAGTAGTCCCCCACCGACTCGGACGCGATGCCCGAGGGGTTGTCGAGCGACCGGAGGACCAGCCGACACACCATCATCTTGACGGCGTGCGGAGCCGGGTCGGGAATCGTTCGTCCGGCCGCTAGCCGAACGACCGCCTCGGCGTCCTCCAGGAGGACCGAGGCCCGGTCGATCTCATCCCCCGTCAGACCTCCGGGGCGTCGGGCCGACAGATCGTCAATCGTGGCGAACAACGGCCCTCCTCGGGTCAGCCACCAGCCTTGGTGGTCTCCTTGGTCACGGTGGCCTTGACCGAGCGGCACATCACGGCCTTTGCCTTGAGGGCATCCAGGGTCTCGGCGCCGGTCAGCTTGGCGTACTCCGCAGCCGGAATGTCCGTCACCATGCCCAGACCGGCGTAGGTGTTGACGATCGAGCGCTCGCGCCGGGCGTTCGCGTCGTAGTCCTTCTGAACGGTCAGCGCAACGCCCCCGTAGGACTTGGACGAGCCGACCGGGCCGCCGGACGGAATCGCCGGGGCGCGCGAGATCAGAATGAACGCGGACGGGTGGAACGCGATCATCTCGGACTCGGGAAGGTGCTGCACGGTGACGATCCGGAAGCCGTACAGGGCGCCCAGGATGGCGCTTCGCAGGGCCTCACCGGTGCCGGACTCGTCAAGCTTGGTCAGGTGGTCGTCACCGAGTAGCGCGGCCTCAACGGCCGTACCGATGGCCAGGATTCGGCCGGCTGCCGGAACACCCTCGGAGTTGAGGGCCTTCCGAAGCTGGACGATCGCAGCGCGGATGGCCGTGCCGTCGCTGGTGACGGCGCCCTCGGCGTCCGTGGTCAGCTTGGCGGTCTTGACAGCCGGAGACTGGTTGGAGACGTACTTGGCGAGAGCAAGTTCGATGTGGTCGGCGACAGCCACGGTCTGAGGGTCAATCACCTGAGCGCCGTAGCTCGCAACGTCGAGATCCAGTTCCGCGGGGGTCAGTCCAACGGCGTGGTACACCTCGCGGTCGAGCGTGACATCGATCGAGTACTCATTGAGCTTGTCGAGAGTGATCGACGCATCGGCCCGGTGGGCCTTGAGCGACAGCTCGCGGGCCTTGAGCTTGGACGGGCGCTTGAAGTTCACGCGGTCACCCTCAGCGCCAGTGAAGTTGGCGCCGCCGTCCCGAGTCACCAGGCCGGTAAGGACGATCTCCTCGTTCAGGAGACCGAGGGCCTGAGACGCCCACGCCTCGGGCTTGAGAGTGCCGCTCTTGGTCTGCTCCATAGTGCTCCCCTATCGGAGTTGAGTGGGTATCAGTACTTGCGGAGCCTGCGGATTGCGGCCGCCAGCTTCCGGGGGTCTACGGACGCGCCGTCATCCGGCACGCCACCACCGCCACCGGCCACCGGGGCCGGTCGGGTCTTGAGCTTGGGGCGGGCACCGAGCAGCGCAGCGAGGGCCGTAGCGTCGGCTCGCATCTCATCCTCGGTCGCGCCCTGAATGCGCGTCATCGCCTCGACGGGCAGGCCCGTCTCATCGGCGAGGGTTCGCAGCAGCGCGGAGCGTGCCAGCTCGGCCGCCTTGCGCTCGGCAGCGTCGGCCCGGTCGGTCGCGCGCTGTAGGTCCGTCTTGGCCGCCTCCTCGGCGTCCGCGTGGGCCTTGAGAATCGGCTCGGCCTCTGCCAGACGCGCGGTCAGCTCCGCCACCTGCGCGGCGAGCTGATCGGGGTTCGACAATCCCTCACGTGAGGGATTGCCCGGGGCCTCCTCGGGCGTCTCCTCGGTCGGCGCGCTCTCCTCGCGCTCCCCCTCGGGAGTCTCCGGATTCTCGGTCATTCGCTCTCCTTGAAGTAGAGTTCCGGGCGCTCATAGGCCCGGCGGAAGTCGTAGCGGCCAACGTCGCCGTAGAGGTCGGACCACTCGCGCGCCTGGCCCACAGAGCGGGAGCCGGGGAATGCCGGTTCGGTCGTGCACTTGCAATGACCGTGGAACCAATTGCCCGCCCGGCGCTCGGTCTTGTACTTGATCCCGCGCCCCGCCTGCATGGCACACCACGAGCACGGGCGCCCCCGAGTCTTGACCTGGTAGCCCTGACACCGCTTGTCTCTCCATACGGCGTCAAGGACGGTGCCCCGGCCGCCCCACAGGGCTTCCTTGACGGCCTGTCCGGCCGCCATGGTGATGCCGGTCTCCGGAGTGGTGGCCACGGCGAAGGCTTGCAGCGTCGGGGTTGCCCCGGGCGAGGACCACCGGAGCACATCCGGGATCACTAGCTCGGCGTCGATGCCCTCGGCCATCGTGAACCGCCCGTAGTACCGGGCGCCGAGGTCGGCGGACTTGTCGAACGCCTTGCCCGTCAATTCGTCGACGATGTCTCCGAATTGGACCAGGGCGCGAGGGTCTTCAAGGTCGAGCTTGAAGCCCTCGCGGACCACGGCCTGAGCGAGCGAGGCGCCGATCCGGGCCTGTGCCTCGTACTGAGCGCTGGTCAGAACGGCTCCGGTGTCAGTGATCGCCAACCGGGGCCCCCTCGCTCATGACCGGCGCGGCGGCCGGGCCGGGGCCTTGGAACATCAGGTCCGCAACCGTGTCAAGGGCGGCCTGTTCGTCTCGCATTCGGACCCACCGCTCCACGTCGGCGGCGGTCGCGCCCGGCCACATCTCCCATGCGGCGCGCTGGGGAATGCCGAGCATCGTGACGCCCTTGCCCAGCGCATCCACCGTCTGAGCGAGGGAACGCGCTTCGGTGTCGCGCCAGAGGATCACAGCGTCCGTGGCCTCGGCTGACACCTTGTCACCAGACAGGCCGGCGGCCAGGCGGAGAACCTTCCCCCACGCCTCACCGAACAGCGCCTGTCGCTCTGCCACGCGGGCCCGCAGCCCGTTCTCACTGGCAGCCAGGGCCTCGGCCGAGATGTTGACCATTCCCCCGAGCAGCATCGCCGGGGGCACCTGCGAGACGGCCGAAAGGTGCTGGATGTGCATCTCGACGGACTTGAGATAGCCCGTCAGATCGGTGGCGCCGAACTCTCCGAAGCGAACCGATTCGTCAGCCGCTACCCACAGTTCACCGGGGTGCGACTTGAACGGGTTGATCGGGTTGCCGTCGATGTCCTCCGGCAGCGTCATCCCCGCCGCCCACTTCTGACGGTGGGCGGCGGCAGTCTGCGCGACCGCAAGTGACACCTTCGTGTCGTTGAGCGCATCCTGAGTACTGATCAGGGGCCATACCTCGCCCTGTTCGACCACGGAGGCGAACGGCGAGTCTGCCCACTGATTCCGGAACGGGACCACCGGGACAACGCCAAGGTTGTGCGTGACGGTGGACAGCTCGGCTATCTCAGGCGCGGAGTCCTCGCCCCCGTCGTCCCCGGCGTCGGCCACCCACACATCCCGGATGGCGGTCTCGTCGTAGACCCGCCAGACCTTGCCCAGGATGCCATTGTGGCTGTCCGCGCGCAGGTAGCGGCCCGCGCCTGACAGCCACTCAGCATCCGGTTCCTCGGCCACTCCGGTCATGACCAGCGGGGAGTACGGGCGGATGGACGGCCCGGCGTCGCCAGGCTCCACGGCGACATACGAGACGCCGTAGGTCAGCGAGGCCCGGTGAGCAAGGCTCTGACGGCTCGCCATGTCGTTGCGCGACCAGTGCGGCCAGGCCGGAGACGACTCCTGCCCCTCGGCGTCGCGGTAGCCCTCGACATAGAGCCGCTGACCGACGGTGCCAACGACCAGCGGCAGCCAGTTGGTTACCGCGCGCTGCACCAGCTCGGCGTACTCCCGCTGGCTCTTCTTCGGCATGTAGGAGGGGGCGTGCTGCCCCCGCATGTAGCGGTCGACCCTGCGAAGGTCGTTCCACTCGGAATCGCGCTGTGCCATGACGGCGGACAGCACCGATTGGCTGTCAGCCATTGGCACCTCAAAAGACGTAGACCTTGCCCGATCGGGCCTTGCGCTTCTCCAGGACTCCGGCGTCAACTGCCTTGCGCGCCATGGCGCGAGACAGCAGCAGTGCATGCGCGGCGTCGACCTTGCGCGCGGAGTCCTTGTTCTCCTTCACCGGGAAGGCGCCCCAACTGTTCGGCCGGCGCTTGGCGTTCTTGAGATGCCGGATCAGCGCGGCCTCGGGGCCAATGGTCAACTTCCGCTCAGCAAAGGCCGATGCGGTCGATTCCGCGGTGTAGGTCAGATCCTTCATTTGCGCCGCCATGTCCCAAGCGGTCACGTGCCGCCCGGCCTTGACGTGCAGTGAAGTCCGGTGCCGCTGCGCCCAGATGTCGAGCCAGCCATCCCAGAGGAATCGGTCACCGGCGAACCCGCACACGTCGAACCGCTCGAACGCGGAGGCCACGGCGGCGTCCACCTCGGCGGCGGGAACCTCCCACCCCTTGGCTTCCGGCCCGTCCGGGCACTCCCACAGGTTGAGAAGCTGAGAGTGCATCGTGCGAACGTCCGTGGCCACGATGGCCGTTGCGTCGCGCTTGCGGGACCCGTCGAACCCGAGGACGACCAGGGCGCCCGGGGGTATCTCGTCAGGCCTGACGGCGGCGTCTACGTCCACGTGGGACAGCCAGCCGTCCGAGGCCGAGACGATCTGATTCAGGTAGAACCGGCGCATCTGCCCGGCGTCGCTACCCGGGTCGTAGATCTCATCCACGATGCGGTCCAGGCCCTCCCAGTTGGGAGCGCCACCCGCCCAATGCGAGTCTCCGTAAGCCTGACGGAGCGCCAGCCTGACTGACTCCTCGTCTGCCAAGTCGACGTCCGGGAACGCCTCCAGGCAGTCATAGAGCAACCCGGCATGCCCGCCAGCCTTTTGGGCCTCTAGGAACGCCTCGTGCGTCCGCTCCGCAACGGAGCCGTAGCCCGGCGAGAACGCGTTGGTGGACTCCACCGAACGCCCACCGACCTTGCCCAGGTTGCGTGAGATCACTTCCCAGAGGCGGTGGCCGCCCGTGGATTCCTGCCAATGATGGGTTTCGTCCATCACGCAAAACGATGGGCGCCCCCCTTCCAATGAAGAGCTGGACGCCGTAACTGGCTCGATCCGGCCGGGCCGCCCGTCGCGAAACTGGATGGACAACTTGCCGATATCCAGGGCCTTGGCCTCGGGGTGCTGACTCTCAATCAGCATGCCCCGGATCATGTCCAGGGTGTTGGCCGTCTGCGCGTACGTCGTGGCAGCGAGCTGCACATGCGGCGCCTTGACGGCCTTGCCTATCGGGAGCCCGAAGGCATCCCAACCGGCGAAGCGCACGGGGCCGATGAACTCTGCCACAGCCAAGGCGGCGAGCAACGGCGTCTTGCCGTGCCCCTTCGCCCGGCGGAGGCAAGCGCGGCGGTAGGTGAACCGACCTCGGTCGTCAATGGCGTAGAGCCAGACTATGAACCGGAGTTGTTCACGGCTGAACCGGAACGGCTCCCCCGCGCGCTCGCCGTCCGGCTGAACCGCGACCTCTTGCAGGAAGCGGATCACGCCGTATCCGAGCGAGCGGTTCGGCGGTGGGACGCCCTCCGGGATGTTGCCCGTCTGAGGGTTCCAATCCGACACGGCGTCAGCCCCCGCTCAGGAGGCGGTACAGCTCGGCGTCCATGTCGGCGCCTCGGGGCGCCTCGGTCGGCACCTCGGGGCGAGGGCCCGCAGAGGCCCCTACGCGGCCTTTCAGGCGGTCGACGTGGGTGAAGCTCAACCGGGACTCGTAACGCTCCATACGGGCGTCCAGCTTGACCCAGAGGGCCGCGTCAGCCTTGGCACGCTCCCGCATGTCGTGACAGACCAGGGCGGCCTTGGCCACTTCCCAGTCAGTCGACGCGTAGGTGTGCGCAGCCGGGCCAGCACGGAGTGCCGCCCACCAGTCGCGAGAGGCTGGCCGAAGGCGCGTCAGTTGATCGCCCGTCAGCTCCGGCGCCGGCTGTCCGACCACCGGAGGGGCTTCGAAGGTGTCCGCGTTGCGTCGCCGGGCGTTCTCGCTCGGCACGGGGCCAGTGATGGCCACAGGGGCACCTCCGATCTCAGGGGAACCGCAGTGCGCGCGAAGCGCGGGGCGGCGAGTTGATCAAGGGCTGACCGCGCGCCCGGCCGTGCGCCCGCGCGTAGGGGCCGGATCGGCCCTGGTCAGCGGGTTGGCCGGTCGGCTCGAACCCGTACAGATGATTTTTCGCTTTGACATGGTGCTGCGGGAAGGAAGCGAAGGGGGGTCACCCCCCACCCCTCGGAGTGGCAGCCATGGTCAGGGAGACAGGGCAAGCAAGCCCCCAGCGAGCGGCCAGTTCGGGCCAGCGCATGGCGGGCCAAGGTGGCGGCTCAGCGCTCGCTCTTGCGGCGCGCAAGGCTCGCAGCTCAGCGCTCGCTCAAGCGGCGCGCAAGGCGCTGCGCGTAAGCGCTCGGCTCGGCGTCGCGTTGCTTCACGGCGAAGGTGCGAGCGCTCATGCTCTGAGCGTGCGTCAGCTTGGCGTGGTGATAGCGGCACAATGTGCGCAGGTTGGCTAGCGCATGGTCGTCGCGGTCGCCCGCATGGTCGACCTCAAGGCGCTTGCGCTCAGAGCATCGCTGCTCGGTGTCCTGACGCAGCCAGGTGCAGCGGAAGTCATCGCGCCTCAGCGCGGCGAGACGGAGGCGCTTCCAGTCCGGAGGCAGGGGCGACACGCGCCACCCGGTAGAACCACCCATGACTACCACCCCCCAGAGTCGAGGACTACCCCCGACTGACCACCCCTCAGGTGAGCCCCCCTCAGAACAGGACCCCCCGCATCGGGCACCCCCCTTTGCGAGAGGGCCCCGGTCAATCCCTCACGTGAGGGATTGCGTGGTCCCCCGGGCCGGATTCGAACCGACGCGTCACCGTCACGAGCCCCATGCCTAGGTGGGCCCGCCGCTCTACCACTGAGCTACCGGGGGTTGTTCGGGCGGACGGGAGTTGAACCCGCGTCTCCCCCGGGCAGGGGGCGCACTATGCCGCTTGTGCTACCGCCGTAGCTGTGCCGGAGGGATTCGAACCCCCATCACCCCGCGAGCCCGCAGGGAGGCTTTCCAGTTAGCCAACAGCACATCAATCCGGCCTCGGGCCTTGCGAGGGCCCTAGCCGGTCCGTGTGGCCGGTCTTCCACCGACTCTTCCCGCCGTTTCAGTGTCGTGCCCCGCCGGGCGCACCTACTCGGGCCGGAGTGCGCGCTACACCGCACACGGAAGTATGAGAGCCCGTCAGGGACTCAACCGGGGAGAGAGGGCCGGGAGTCCACCTGACGGGCGAGGGCGCCGGACATGCCGTCAGCTACGCGCATGCGCGCGAACCGCCCTCATATTGATTAAAGAGCGGTGGTTAACGTCCCGTCAGCAGCCGCGCGCCGCAGGCGAGTTGAACACTCTCCGTGCACGGTAGAAAAGTTGCCGTCCACCCAAACCCCTATACACATGTAGGGAGTTAGGCTGAACGGCAACTTTTCTACCGTGCCTCTGACCTGGGTGTTTATGGCGGCTCCGCCCGAGGCGCCGCCCCACGGGCAATCCTTTACCACGTACGGTGTTCGCACACAAACACAGAGTGCAAACGAAAGGCGCGCGCCCGGCGGACCGTAGTCCGTCGAACGCGCGCCCGTTGCGCTAGGTGACGCTCCGTCAGGCCGCCTTGGGGGCCTCTACCGGGTCCGTGTGCCACAGCTCCCGCACCCGGGCCTGGCCGTTGAACGCCGCGCCGGTGTTGCTGCCCTCGGGCGCCTTGCTGACATAGATGCGCCGGAACACCAGGGGGACCAGTTCCCGCCGCGCGGCCCGGTCGGCAGCGTTCCACGCCTCCTGTGCGGCCTCGGGCTGGTGGGCGAACGGGGGAATCTCCAGCGTGCCGCCCCCGACCGCCCGGAGGGCCGCCTGCGCCACCTTCAACGCCTCCTCGGCCTCTTCCACCATCGTTGAGAAGAACCGACCCATGGCGCCGTTGTACAGGCCGTCCTTGCGGTCCCGTGCAAGCTGGCCCAAGGCCCCCTCGGCGCGCTTGACGGCCGCCAGGGCGTCAGCCGACTGCGCGGCGCTCTGCGGGTCCTTCAACGCCTCCCAGCGCATGGCCAGCTCATGCATCAGGGGGTCTTCCGGCGTGAGCCCCGATACCGCGCTCACCCACAGGTGGCCCACGTAGCGCTCCACGGCCGTCCGCTTCACGCTGGCACGCGCCGGGCACGTCTTCTTTCGGTCCCGGTGGCAGACGTAGCTGAGCCCCACGGACTGCATGCGGCCCCGGCACCCTTCGCAGTACAGGGATCCCGTCAGCTCGTGCACGGCCACACCGGGCGGAGTCTCCACCTGGTGGAGCTGGGGAATCCGATGCCCGGCCCTGCTGCTGCGGGCCCGCTCAAACAGGGAGTCGGCTATCAGTGCCCGGCCGAGCAGTCTCACCGGCTTGCCCGTGCGGGGGTTGAGGTACTTGGCATGCCGACCGCCCCGCCCGGTGCTCCGGAGCGTCTGCCAGCCTGCATATACCGGCGAGTTGAGGATGCCGGATATGGTCCCGTCCGACCAATGCGCTCCGCCCTTCGGAGCGAGGATGCCCCGGGCGTACAGGAGGGCCTGCATGCGGCTGATGGTCCGACCCCGGGCGCTCAGGTGGAACAGGGCCCCTGCGACGTCTGCGCGGGTCATAGAACGGCCCTCGACGGCCGGTGCGTCGTCGGGGACCAGGCCGCCGGTCTCGGGGTCCTTGGCGAGCCCGTAGGGGACGTTCCCGTTCGCCCACTCCCCCCGCGACCGGATGTCCTCCCGCGCGTCCGAGACGCGCTCTCCGAGCTGCCGGGAGTACTCCCGCGCCTCCTCGGCCCGGTTGATGATCTCCCGCCGATGCCCGGCCACGGAGGAGTCCAACCGGTCCATGTGGAAGATGACCCGGGCCCCCGCGTTCAGGATCGCCAACATGTCCTCGGCGCCCTTGCGGCTGAATCGGTCGAGCTTGTACACCCACCCGGCCGGAACCTCTTGCTTGACGAGTGCGGCCATTACGTGCTTGAACCCGGGCCGCTCGATGTCCTTGAATGCCGACAGGATGTCCCGCCAGACGAAGCGAACCCGGAAACCGTTCTCATGGGCCCAGTCGTGGCCGATCTCCCGCTGTACGTCCGTGGACGTCTCCCGGCGACGTCCCGAGACGCTGGCGGACTTCCGGCAGTAGAGGTCAACCTCGGGGGACCCGGGCGGCGGGCAGTCGGCACAGGGGCCGGATTTCGGGTCAAGCGCAAGGGTGAGCTTCGGGTCCATATCGGACATTCTCCCAGATCGTTGCAGGTCAGTGACTGTGCATACGTCCGCGTCACTTCCCGTTCTGGCAGGTGGTCCGGTTCGCGGCCCCCGCCCTGATGGCGGGCAACGTCGGCCTGCTGAAGCACGCCTCCAACGTGCCGCGCACGGCGGTGGCGCTGGAGGAGCTGTTCCGCCGGGCCGGCTTCCCGGAGGGCTGCTTCCAGACCCTGCTGATCGGCTCGGGCGCGGTGGAGGGCGTCGTCCGCGACCGCCGGGTGGCCGCGGTGACGCTCACCGGCAGCGAGCCCGCCGGGCGGGCGGTGGCGGCCGCGGCCGCGGACGAGGTGAAGAAGGCCGTGCTGGAGCTGGGCGGCAGCGACCCGTTCGTGGTCCTGCCGAGCGCCGACCTGGACGCCGCCGTGGCCACCGCCGTCCGGGCCCGGGTGCAGAACAACGGGCAGTCCTGCATCGCCGCCAAGCGCTTCATCGTGCACACGGACGTCTACCGGCCGTTCACCGAGGCGTTCACCGCGGCGATGCGGGCGCTGACGGTCGGCGATCCGCTGGACGAGGCGACCGAGGTCGGCCCGCTGGCCAGCAGCCAGGGGCGGGACGACATCGAGGAGCTGGTCGAGGACGCCCGGGCGCACGGGGCCCGGGTGGAGTGCGGCGGTCGGCGGCCCGAGGGCCGGGACGGCGGCTGGTTCTACGAGCCGACGGTGCTGACCGGCATCACCCCAGCGATGCGGATCCACCTGGAGGAGACCTTCGGCCCGGTCGCCACCGTCTACGAGGTCGCCGACCTGGACGAGGCGGTGGCCGCGGCCAATGACACCCCGTTCGGGCTCAGCTCCAACGTCTGGACCACCGACCCGGCCGAGCAGGAGCGCTTCGTCCGGGACATCCAGGCGGGCGGGGTGTTCTTCAACGGGATGACGGCCTCGCACCCGGCGCTGCCGTTCGGCGGCGTCAAGCGCTCGGGCTTCGGGCGGGAGCTGTCGGACCACGGGATCCGCGAGTTCTGCAACATCACCACCGTCTGGGTGGCCTGAGCGCCTCCGGACCCCGGCCTGCTCCGGCCGGGGTCCGGCAGCCCCGCCCGGCCGGATCAGGCGGCCATCCGGTGCTTGCCCTGGCCGGGCGTCATCCAGCGCGCGACCATCCCGCAGAGCGCGATCAGGGTGATGCCCCACACGATGCTGAAGACGATCAGCCACGGCAGCGAGGTCACCTGGGCCCCGACGGCGCCGAGGCCGAGCGAGAACGCGAGCATCAGGAGCACGGCCGTCGGGCCGAGGCTGAGCAGGCCGTGCCAGGCGCGGTGCGCGAGGCTCGGGTGCTTCGGCGCGTCGGGGCCGGTGTCGAGCGCCTTGTAGGTCAGTAGGTCCATCTGGGATCGCCTCCGGAGGTCGGGGACTGCCGGTGATCAGCTCACGAGGCCTTGCGGGGAGCTGCGGACTTCCTGCTGGTGGTCTTTCTTGCGGTGGTCTTCGCGGCGGTGGTCCTCCCGGCGGCGGTCTTCACGGCAGCGGTCTTCGCGGCAGCGGTCCTCCCGGCAGCGCCGGACGGCTTCGCCTTGTCTCCGGCGGCCTTGCCCGCCGCGGTCCTGCCCGCCGCGGTCTTCCCGGCGGCGGGCGCGCGCTTGCGGGGCGCCGGCTCCTCCTCGGCGGCCGGCTCGTGCTCCGCCGCCGCCCGCTCCCCGGGCGCCGGCCCGGCCCGGCGGCCGCGGTGCCCGCCCTTGGCCTCCTTGAGGCTGCTGCGCAGCGCCGCCATCAGGTCGATCACATTGTCCGGCGCCTCGCCGGGCTCCTCCTCGTGGGGCATCTCGACGCCCTGGATCCGGGCCTCGATGACCTGTTGCAGCGCCTGCTGGTAGTCGTCGTGGAGCTGGGAGAGGTCGAAGTCCTCGGAGAGCGTGTCCATCAGCGAGCGCGCCATCTTCAGCTCCTGCGGCCGCACGGTCACCTGCTCCTCGGGCGCGATCCCGGCCGCCGACCGGACCTCGTCGGGCCAGATGCAGGTCTGCAGCACCAGCGTCCCGTCGTGCACCCGCAGCACCGCCGGGGACTCCCTGGTCCGCAGCGCGATCTTGGTGACCGCGATCCGGCCGGACTCGGTGAGCGCGTCGCGCAGCAGCGCGTACGGCTTGGCGGCGGCCTTGTCGGCGACGCCGACGTAGTAGGCCTTGGAGTACATCAGCGGGTCGATCTCGGCGGCGTCCACGAACGCCAGCACGTCGATGACCTTCTTGCTGGGCAGCGGCAGGTCGGCGAGGTCCTCGTCGGTGAGGGTGACAGTGCGTCCGTCCGGTGACTCGTAGCCCTTGGCGATCTCCGCGTACGGGACCTCCTTCTCCTCCTGCTCGCAGTACCGCTTCATCCGCACCCGGCCGCCGTCCTTCGCGTGCACCTGGTGCAGCGGGACGTCGTGCTCCTGGGTCGCGGAGTACAGGTGGACGGGGATGCTGACCAGCCCGAAGCTGATCGTCCCCTTCCAGGTGGTCTGCATGGGGTCGCCCCTTCCCGGACGCTCCCCCTACCGGAGATTTCCCACTCTGCCCGGATTCACCCCGATCGGCCACACGGTCCCGCCCGGGCCGCCGCCCGGGCCGCCACGCCGGGCCGGAGCGGGCCGGACCGGCGGACAATGGGCGACGGAGCGAGGAGGTGGCGCCATGCCGGGGACGGACGTGCCCCCGCCGCCGGAGCGGACCACGTACCGCGTGGCGTACGCCGTGGCCGGGGAGCCCGGGGTGCGGCGGGCGGAGGTGACGGTGGTGCCCGGGTACTCGCAGGAGAGCGACATCCCGCGGATCCTGGCCGCCCGTCTGACCGGGCGGCCGGACGGCGGGCGGGTCGTCGTGCTGGAGCTGCGCCCGGCCTGAGGGCCGGCGGGCCGGCGGAGGGCGGCGGCGCGCCCGGGCCCGACCCGCCGAACGGAGGCACCGGGGCGTGTCACCCGGGGATCGGCCCGGATCACCCGGCTCCGCTCCCTAGCATCGGGACTCCGCGGTTTCGCCCGCCCCGAGCGTGACAGAGCGTCACCTCCGGCCCCAGGAGCGTCCATGCCCACGTCCCCGGGCGGCCCCGCCCGCATCCCCGGCCCGGCCCGCCCCGCGCAACCGCCCCGGCCCGGCGCCCTGCGCAGGCTCGGCGAGTGGTGTGCGCGCCACTCCGTCCTGGTGATCGTGCTCTGGCTGGTCGCGCTGGCCGGCGTCCAGGTGATCGACCGCGCGGTCGGCGGGACGTTCTCGGACGACTTCTCGCTCTCGGACACCCAGGCGCAGGAGGGCCGCAACGTCCTCCAGACGCACGAGCCCTCGGCCGGCGGCACCAGCGCCCAGGTGGTGCTCCACGACGCCCAGCCGCTGACCGGCTTCCAGAGCCAGGTCGACCAGGTGGTCGGCTCGCTGCGCGAGCTGCCGCACGTGCAGTCCGCGCAGAGCCCGCTGCCGGCCGCCGGCCAGCCCTCCCCGCCCGGCGGCCCGCTCGCCGCGGACGGCCTCACCGGCTACATCACCGTCCGTTTCGACGTGAACCCCACGACCCTCGGCGACGACTACCTCGACGGCGTGGACGCGGCCGTCGCCCCGCTGCGGGCGGCCGGGGTGGAGGTCGAGTACGGCGGACCGCTCGGCGAACTGGCGCGTCCGGCGCCCGACGACCGGCTCAGCGAGCTGATCGGCTTCGGGGTCGCGATCGTGGTGCTGCTGATCGGCTTCGGCAGCGTGATCGCGGCCGGCCTGCCACTGGTCACCGCCCTGATCGGCGCCGTCGTCGGCCTCGGACTGCTCGGCCTGCTGGCCGCGGCCACCACCTTCGCCACCGTGGCCCCGACCCTGGCGACCATGATCGGCATCGGCGTCGGCATCGACTACGCGCTCTTCCTGCTCACCCGGCACCGGCAGAGCCTGATGGACGGCAAGGATCCGGTGGCCGCCGCCGGGCACGCCGTGGCGACCAGCGGCCGGGCGGTGCTGGTCTCCGGCTGCACCGTGGTGATCGCCCTGGCCGGCCTGGTCGTCTCGCGGGTCAACTTCATCGCCAAGCTCGGCGCCGCCGCCGGGGTGACCGTGATCTCCGCCGTCCTCGCCGCGCTCACCCTGCTCCCCGCGCTGCTGGGCCTGATCGGCCGCCGGATGGACCGCTGGACGGTCCACCGGCCGGTCGCCGAGACCGGGGCCGCGCCCGGGGAGGAGATCACCGGGACGTGGCACCGCTACGCCCAGCGGGTGGAGCGCCGCCCGTGGTGGTTCCTGACCGCCGGCGTGATCGTGGTCGGCATCCTCGCCGTCCCGCTCTTCTCCATCCAGCTCGGCCACATCGACGACGGGGCCGACCCGACCAGCTTCACCGACCGGCGCGCCTTCGACCTGATGTCCGACGCCTTCGGCCCGGGCTCGAACGGCCCGATCACCGTGGTCGTCGACCAGAGCGCCGTCCCGGCCGACGCCCGGCCCGCGCTGCAGACCTCCGTGCAGCAGGCGCTGGCCACCACGCCCGACACCGCCGGCGTCACCCCGCTCCAGACCAGCTCCGACGGCGCCGTGCTGTTCAACACCGTCACACCCGCCCAGCGGCCGCAGGACGAGCAGACCACCCAGCTGGTCGGCCGGCTCGCCGACACCGTCCTGCCGCAGGCCGTGGCGGGGACGGGCGCCACGACCTACGTGACCGGCACGACGGCCGCCCAGGTCGAGTTCGGCGACATCGTCGCCGCCCGCCTGCTGCCGATCATCGCCGTGGTGGTCGGCCTGGCCTTCCTGATCATCCTGCTCGTCTTCCGGGGCCTGCTGATCGCGGTGAAGGCCGCCGTGCTCAACCTGATCTCCATCGCCGCCTCGTACGGCGTCCTGGTCGCGGTCTTCCAGTGGGGCTGGGGCGGGCCCGCCCTGGGGGTCTCCGGCACCGTGCCGATCGAGAGCTACGTCCCGATGATGATGTTCGCCATCGTCTTCGGCCTCAGCATGGACTACGAGATCTTCCTGCTCTCCCGGGTGCACGAGGCCTGGCTGCGCACCGGCGACAGCCGGGGCAGCGTGGCCCACGCCCTGGAGATCACCGCCCGGGTGATCACCTGCGCGGCGCTCATCATGGTCAGCGTGTTCGCCGCCTTCATCGTGAGCGACAACATCGTGATCAAGATGATGGGCCTCGGGCTGGCCGTCAGCGTGCTGATCGACGCCACCGTGGTCCGGCTGCTCCTGGTACCGGCCGTGATGACCCTGCTCGGGCCGGCCGCCTGGTGGACGCCCCGCTTCCTGGACCGGGTGCTGCCGCACATCGACACCGAGGGCGAGGGCGAGCAGGCCTGAGGCGCGCAGGCCCGAGGGCAAGCAGGCCCGAGGGCAAGCAGGCCTGAGGCGCGCAGGCCCCAGGCGCCTGCGGTCCTCAGGCCCGGAGCGAGGCCAGCGTGACGATGGTGATGTCGGACGGCGCGCCGACCCGCACCGGCGGGCCCCAGGCGCCCGCGCCCCGGGTGACGTAGAGCTGGGTGTCGCCGTAGCGCTCCAGCCCGGCGACGGTCGGGTTGGCCAGTTCGGCCAGGTAGTTGCCGGGCCAGAGCTGGCCGCCGTGGGTGTGGCCGGAGAGCTGCAGGTCGACGCCGTGCCGGACCGCGTCGTGAATGGTGACCGGCTGGTGCGAGAGCAGCACCGAGGTGCGGGCCCGGTCGCGGTCGCCGAGCGCCTTGTCGAAGTCCGGCCCGTCGCCCTCGGTGCTCCCGGCGATGTCGTTGACCCCGGCCAGGTCGAACCCCGCGAGCTCCACCCGGGCGTTCTGCAGCGGGTGGACGCCCAGCTCGCGGACGAAGTCCACCCAGGGCGCGGCACCGGAGAAGTACTCGTGGTTGCCGGTGACGAAGTACGCGCCGTCGCGCGCCCGCAGCTGTGCCAAGGGCTCGGCGGCGCTGCCGAGTTCGGGCACCGTGCCGTCCACCAGGTCGCCGACGATCGCGATCAGGTCGGGCTGCGCGCCGTTGATCGTGTCGACGATCCGTCGGGTGTGCCCGCGGCCGAGGATCGGCCCCAGGTGGATGTCGCTGACCACGGCGATCCGGTAGCCGTGCGCCCGCGCGGGCAGCTTCGCCAGCGGCACGGTGACCTGCTTCAGACGCGGCCCGCGCAGCACCCCGTAGGCGCCGGTGCCGACCACGGCGGCCGCCGCCCCGGAGGCGCCGATCGCGAGCGTCCGGGCGACGAAGAGGCGCCGCCCGGGCGACGGCGCGGCGGAGGACGGCTCGGCGAGCGACGGCTCGGCAGGCGACGGCACGACAGGCGACGGCACGGCGTCGGCCAGCGGCCCGGAGTCGGCCACCGGCGCGGGGTCGGCCACCGGCTCCGACGGGGTCGCGGCCCTCGGCCTCGGCAGCCTGAGCAGCAGCGGCCGGACGGCCTCGCCGACCGCCAGCGCCATCAGCAGGTACAGCAGCACCGCCAGCCAGAGGTAGCCCGGCCAGGCCAGCCAGCGCTCGACCGCGAGCGGGAACGCCCGCCCGCCGACCAGCGCGCCCACCGAGAGCAGCGGCAGGACGACGGCCAGCCCGGTGCCCGTCCGGCGCCACCACCCGCCGGGGGCGGAGACGTCGCGCACCAGGCGCCGCCAGAGGTACCAGTGCGCGAGGGCCAGGACGGCGAGGACGGCGAGCAGGCCGAGCACCACGAGGACGATCATCACGCCGCCAGTATGAACGGCCGCCCGACCCGCCCCGACGATGGCCCCCGCAACCGCCCCAGCGGCTGGTGATGTGTCAGATTTGAGCTTTCCGCCCACCTTCTTCACCTGCTCTGACCTGGCACTTTGTGTCCGCTGAGCGGACATTTGCCGAGGCCTTGTTCCGATACTCGTAGGTAGAAGTTAAGTTGCACCGCAATGCGCGGGTCCGTCCCCCACCCTCCGGCGAACGAGCCGAGGGGCAGCCGCGCTGGAAAGGCAAAGGGCACCCTCGATGAGTGCGGAAACCACCACCTCGGCCGGCTCGCCGCCGGCCGATGCCGCTCCGCAGCAGCAGAAGCAGCTCCACCCCGGTCACGGCGGCGACGGCCATCTGAAGGCCGGGCTCAAGAACCGCCACCTGTCGATGATCGCGATCGGCGGTGTGATCGGCGCCGGCCTGTTCGTCGGCTCCGGCGCGGGCATCGCGTCCACCGGCCCCGGCATCCTGCTCTCCTACACCCTGGCCGGCGTGCTGGTCGTCCTGGTGATGCGGATGCTCGGCGAGATGGCGGCGGCCGACCCGCAGAGCGGTTCGTTCTCGGCCTACGCCGACCGGGCGCTCGGCCGCTGGGCCGGCTTCTCCATCGGCTGGCTGTACTGGTTCTTCTGGGTCGTGGTGCTGGCCGTCGAGGCCACCGCCGGCGCGAAGATCCTCAACAACTGGGTGCCCGGGGTGCCGCAGTGGGGGTGGGCGCTGATCGTGATGGCGGTGCTGACCGCCACCAACCTCTTCTCGGTGGCCTCCTACGGCGAGTTCGAGTTCTGGTTCGCCGGCATCAAGGTGGTGGCGATCGCCGCCTTCCTGGTGATCGGCATCCTGGCCGCGTTCGGGCTGCTGCCCGGCACCCACGCGGTCGGCACGGAGAACCTGACCGGCCACGGCGGCTTCCTGCCGCACGGTGTGGGCGCGGTCTTCACCGGCATGCTCACCGTCGTCTTCGCCTTCATGGGCAGCGAGATCGTCACCCTGGCCGCCGGCGAGTCGGAGGACCCGGAGAAGGCGGTCAGCAAGGCCACCAACAGCGTGATCTGGCGCATCGGGATCTTCTACCTGGGCTCGATCCTGCTGGTCGTGACCCTGCTGCCGTGGGACTCCGCGGCCGTCAAGGGCAGCCCCTACGTGGCCGTGCTGGAGCACGTCGGCATCCCGGGCGCCGGCCAGGTGATGGACGTGATCGTGCTGACCGCCGTGCTCTCCTGCCTCAACTCGGGGATGTACACCGCCTCCCGGATGGCCTTCTCGCTCGGGCAGCGCGGCGATGCCCCCAAGGCGTTCGCCTCCGTGACCGGCCGCGGCGTGCCGCGCGTCGCGATCCTCTCCTCGGTGGTCTTCGGCTTCGTGGCGGTGTTCTTCAACTACACCTCCCCCGACACCGTCTTCTCCTTCCTGCTCAACTCCTCGGGCGCGGTGGCGCTCTTCGTCTGGGTCGTGATCTGCTTCTCCCAGCTGAAGATGCGCAAGATCATCGAGCGCGAGTCGCCCGAGCGCCTGACCGTCCGGATGTGGCTGTACCCCTACCTCACCTGGGCCGCGATCGGCATGATCGGCTTCGTGATGGCGTACATGTTCACGGACGCCGACGGGCGCAAGCAGATGTACCTGTCGCTGGTCGCCGCAGCCATCGTGCTGACGGCATCGGCCGTGGTGGGCCGCCGGCGACGGGCTGCGGCGGTGGCACCGGCCGCCTGATCCGGGCACGCCGCCCCACGCCGGGCCCGGGAGCCGTTGCGGAGGCTCCCGGGCCCGGTGGCGTGTCCGGGCCCGGCCGGGCACCGCGGACCGGCGGCGGCCGGGCCCGCCACCGGTACCGGACCATGACGGGACGGAGATGACCCGCCGACGGCCAGCCCCTAACCTTCCCCCTATGCGAGATCTTGCAGCGGGGTTGGGGTACCTGGCCAAGGGCCAGAAGTGGGTGGGCCGGCACGGCCGCTGGTGGGCGTTCGGGATGCTGCCCGCACTGATCACCCTGGTCGGGTACGTGGTGGCGCTGGTGTTCCTCGGCGGCTGGTCGGAGGACCTCGCCGAGTGGGCCACGCCGTTCGCCGACGGCTGGGGCTCGCCCTGGCAGGGCCTGCTGCGCACCGCGCTCGCCGCGATCGTCTTCGGCGGCGGGCTGCTGATCTCCGTGATCACCTTCACCGCGGTCACCCTGCTGGTCGGCCAGCCGTTCTACGAGTCCCTCTGCGAGAAGGTCGACGAGACCGAGGGCGGCGCGCCCACCCCGCCGGAGACCCCGCTCTGGCGCGAGCTGCTGGTCTCGGCGCGGGACAGCCTCTACGTCCTGGTCCGGGTGGCCGGGTTCGGCGTCCTGCTGTTCGCCTGCGGGTTCATCCCGGTGGTCGGGCAGACGCTGGTGCCGGTGGCCGGCTTCCTGGTGTCCGGCTTCTTCCTCACGGTCGAGCTGACGGCGGTGGCCCTCCAGCGGCGCGGGGTGCCGCAGCGCGAGCGGATCCGGCTGCTGCGCGGCCGGCTCGGGCTCGCCTTCGGCTTCGGTGTGCCGCTGATCCTGGCCTTCCTCGTCCCGCTGGTGACCGTCCTCGCGATGCCCGGTGCGGTGGCCGGCGCCACCCTGCTGGCCCGCGACCTGGTGCCGGTGGAGGAGGCCGGGGGCGACGAGCAGGACGGACCGGACGACTCGGGCGACTCGGCCGAGCTGCCCGGCGGGGCCGGCGCCCCCGGGGCGCCCGGCGCGTCCGGGGCGCCCGGGTACGGCGAGCAGCGGCCGGTGCCGGGGAACCCGTACGCGACCGGCCAGGACGGCGCCCACCCGTACGCGACGAACCCCTACGCGGGGGCCCCGGACGCGGGACGGCCGTACGGCGGGGCGGCCGCCGGACAGCACCCGTACTCCTCCCGCTGAGGGCCGGACCACCGCGGCGGTGACCCTCCGGTCACCGCCCGTCGCCCTCGGGCGGCCGCGCTGTGAGGCCGCCCACACGGCTCCGCGCTGCTACTGCCCTCGATAGTCGTCGGCGGACCGCCGCCGGCCGACCGGCCCGCGCAGCGGCACCGGCAGGCCCGGCCGGCCAGGAGGGCACCGCCGGCCGGCACCCCGAAGAACGCAGGCCACCGGGCCGATTCGCCCCCTCCTCCGACGGTCGGGCGGGCGATCGGCCCTCGGTCGACCGGATCGGCCACCTCACCTCGAAGCGCCCGGCTGCGGCCGGGCGCTTCGCCGTTTCCGCCGCCCCACCCACTACCCGCCGTAGTAGTGGTCGGCTTTGCCGCCCGTGCCGGGCTCTGCCAAGAATGGCCAGTCGCCAGGCAGCGCGGACCGGTCCGTCCGTCGCGCGTCCCGCCCGCCCCGCCGTCACGGCCGGGGTGCCACGGCCGTCCCGGACGGCATCGCGGGCCCTGTCCGCCCGTGCCCTCGTGCCGGAGGCCCCCGTGCTTCCGGCACGGCCCCCGACGGAAAAGGATTGTCCGCTCCATGCAGCTCAGCCATGCCCGCCGCAACTCGCTGATCACCGGTATCACCACCCTCGTGGTGGCGGGTGCGGCCACCGCCGCCCTCGCCGTCCCGCAGAGCGGCGGCAACGTCGCCGAGGCGGCCGCTCCGGTGGCCGGTGTCTCCGTGGACGGGCAGCCGGTGGCCGCCCAGGCCGACCCGGCCGCGGCCGACGCCGCCGCTGCTGCCGCCGCCGCCCAGGCGCAGGCCGCGGCGGACGCCGCCGCGCAGGCCCAGGCCGCCGCCCAGGCGCAGGCCGAGGCCGAGGCGAAGGCCCAGGCGGACGCCAAGGCCAAGGCCGACGCGGAGGCCGCCGCCTCCCGCTCCCAGGAGCGTCCCGCGCTCAACGCGAAGCCCGCCTACTCCGGCAGCCCCCGCGAGATCGCCGCCCAGATCGTGCCGGCCGGCCAGCTGCAGTGCTTCAGCAACATCGTGTCCCGCGAGAGCAGCTGGAACCACCTCGCCGTGAACGCCTCCTCCGGCGCCTACGGCCTGGTCCAGGCCCTCCCCGGCTCCAAGATGGCCTCCGCCGGCTCCGACTGGCGCACCAACCCGGCCACCCAGATCAAGTGGGGCCTGGACTACATGAACTCCCGGTACGGCAGCCCCTGCGGTGCCTGGTCCTTCTGGCAGACCCACCACTGGTACTGAGCCGACCCCGGCACCGGAGTGCGAGGACCCCGCGCGGCAGAGCCCGCGCGGGGTCCTCGCGCTTCGCGCCTCACGAGGTCTCCGGCCGGCCCGCGCCCCGGGCCGCGCGCGGCGCGGGGCGCGGACGCAGGGCGTGGCGCAGGGCCGGGAGGTAGCTCCGGGCGATTTCATCGGCCGGGAGCGAAGCGACCGGTTCCAGGCGCAGCACGTACCGGGCCATGATCAGGCCGCCCAGGTGGGAGGCGAACTCGCAGGCCCGCCGGCGCGCGTCCGGACCGCCGATCCGGGCGGCGATCCGGTCGATCATCTCGCGCTGGACCACCTCGCTGACCAGCACCCCGGCGGCCCGGTCCTGCGCGGCGCCGCCCAGCATGGCGCGCAGCGGAGCGGCGTTCTCCGGTTCGTCCCAGACCAGCAGCAGCTGGGTCAGCACGCGCTCCGGCAGGGTCTCCACCTCGCCGTCGAGGACGAGGGCGAGGCTCTCGGCGGGGTTGGTGGCCAGCGCCAGCGCGGCGCCGAACAGGCCCTTCTTGGAGCCGAAGTAGTAGCTGACCAGGGCGAGGTCGACGCCCGCCTCGGCGGCGACCGAGCGCAGGGTGACCGCCTGGTACCCCTCGGCCAGGAAGCGCCGGCGGGCGACGTCGAGGATCTGGGTGCGGGTGTCCGGGCTGCCGGTCCGCCGGCCGCGGCGCGACGGGTTATTCATCACGGTTGAAATCCTACGGGCGGCGCGCCCACGCTGGCCCCATCGAGCCGGCCCCACCCCGATCCTGCGGGCCGGCGCCCGGACGCCAGGGAGACCACCATGACCGCCACCGAGCCCCGGGCCGCCGCCGCCCGGCCCCCGGACGCCGCCGCCCCCGGCGGGCCGGCCGTCCGCCACAACCTGGTCCTGCTGGTGACCTGCCTCGCGCTGGCCACCGTGGTCGCCGCGATGGCCTCGCTCAACGTGGCGCTGCCCGACATCGCCCGGGCGACGCACGGCAGCCAGACGCAGCTCTCCTGGATCATCGACGCCTACAGCCTGGTGTTCGCCGCGCTGCTGCTGCCCGCCGGGGCGCTCGGCGACCGGTTCGGCCGCCGCCGCGCGCTGCTCGTCGGCCTCACGCTGTTCGGCGGCGGGTCCGGGCTGGCCGCGCTGACCACCGACCCGACCGCGCTGATCGCGCTGCGCGGCCTGCTGGGCGTGGGGGCGGCGCTGGTCATGCCGGCCACCCTCTCCACCATCACCGGCACCTTCCCCCGCGCCCAGCGCGCCCGGGCCGTCAGCGTCTGGGCGGCCGTGGCGGGCGCCGCCGCGGTGGTCGGGCTGCTCGCCTCGGGGACGCTGCTGGAGCTCTGGTCCTGGCGCTCGGTGTTCCTGCTGAACGTCCTGCTCGCGCTGGTGGCACTGGCCGGGACGCTGCTCTTCGTGCCCGAGTCGGCCGACCCGGACGCCCCGCGGCTGGACGTCGTCGGCGCCCTGCTGGCCATGGTCGGCCTCGGCGTGCTGGTCTACTCCGTCATCGAGGCGCCGACCCGGGGCTGGGGCTCGCCGGTGACCCTCGGCGGCACCGCGGCCGGGCTGGCCGTGCTGGCCGGCTTCGTCGGCTGGGAGCTGCGACGCCGCCACCCGCTGCTGGACCCCCGGCTGTTCCGCAACCGGCGGTTCGCGGCCGGCTCGCTGTCGATCACGTGCCAGTTCTTCGCCTTCTTCGGCTACATCTTCGTGATCATGCAGTACCTCCAGCTGGTCCGGGGCGACACCGCCCTGGTGGCGGCGGTCTGCGTGCTGCCGATGGCTGTCACGATGGTGCCGCTCTCCCGCCTCAGCCCGCGGCTGACCGCCCGCTTCGGCGACCGCGGCCCGTGGGTCACCGGACTGGTGCTGATCGCCGGCGCGATGGCCGCGATCGGCGGGCTCGGCGCGGACAGCCCGTACGGGCTGCTCGCGGCCGCCCTGCTGCTGCTCGGCGCCGGGTCGGGACTCGCGATGACGCCCGCGACCACCGCCATCACGGACGCGCTGCCCGGCTCGCTCCAGAACGTCGCCTCGGCGGTGAACGACCTCTCCCGCGAACTCGGCGGCGCCCTCGGCATCGCCGTCCTCGGCAGCGTGCTCGGCGCCGGCTACCGCAGCAGTCTCGACGTCACCGGCCTGCCTCCGCAGCTGGCCGACGCGGCCCGCTCCTCGCTGGCCGCCGCCGCCCAGATCGGCGGCCCGGTGGCCGAGCACGCCCGCGCCGCGTTCGTCGACGGCATGCACCTCACGCTGTTCACCGGGGCGGGCGCGGCGGCGCTGGCCGCCGTCGCGGTGGCCCTCCTGCTCCGCCGGCCGGACCGGCCGGCGGACACCGGCCGCTGAGACGCCGTGCCACGAGCCGGCCGCGGTGGGCACCGCGGCCGGCTCGTGCGCGCCGCCGCTCCGGGTGCGGCGCCGGCCGGGGGACGGCACCGGCCCGGGGACGGTCCGGCTCGGGTGCGGCGCCGCTTCGTGCGCGCAGCCGCTTCGGGTGCGATGCAGGCCCGCGAGTGCCGCCGGTCCGGGTGCGGTGCCGACGTGTACACGTCCGGCATGACGGGTGAAGATATGGCGCACGCTCGTACGATTTGACGCGGATTGATCAGAATTACAGGCCGTCAGGGCTTTGCCACCGTTCGCGGGCGCTCCTACGCTCCGGCCTCATGCCCTCACCCCTGATCAGCGTCGTGCTCCCCGCCTACGACCAGCAGAAACAGCTGACGGAATGCCTGGACTCGCTCCTCGCGCAGTCCTTCCGCGACTTCGAGGTCATCCTGGTCGCGGACCGCTCCCCCGACACCCCGGCCGAGCTCGCCGACGCCTACGCGGCGCGGCATCCGCGCGTCTCGGTGCTGCACCTCAACGCCGCCGTCGGCGTGGGCGTCAGCCGCGACGCGGGCGCCGCCCGGGCGGGCGGCGAGTACCTGCTCTTCCTGGACGCCGACCACCTGCTGCCCCGGGACGGGCTGCAGGCGCTCGCCGACCGGCTGGAGCAGACCGGGCCGGTGGACGTGCTGCTGTTCGGGCACACCCGGCGGCACGGCGGGCGCGACTGGCCGGGCGGCGCGGAGGCGCTGCTCGCCGAGGCCGGACCGGAGGTGACCGGGCCGGCCGGCCGCCCCGCACTGCTCGGCGCGCCCGCACTGATCTGGGACCGGCTGCTGCGGCGGGAGTTCTGGCAGGGCCGCGGGCTGGCCTTCCCCGACGGCCGCTACGAGGAGGTCCCCGTCGTCCACCGGGCGATGCTCACCGCCGGGCGGATCGCCGTGCTGCCGCGCGCCTGCGTCCAGCTGCGGCGGCGGGAGACCGTCCACCCGGCGGCCTCGCCCGGCAGCAGCCAGTTCGACCTCTTCGACCAGTACGAGCGGAGCTTCGCCCTGCTCGACGAGGTGGCGGCCTGGCAGTCGGAGACGGAGGCCGTCCGCGACGCCCTGTTCACCCGGATGATCCGGCACTACCTGTTCGTCTTCGACCTGGCCGGGTGCGTGACGCGGGCCGAGCGGCCGCAGTTCTTCCACCGCGCCGCCGAGCACCACCGCCGCTTCCAGCCGGCCGGGCACCGGCGGCCCGGCGGCCGCGAGGGCGTGAAGTTCTCCCTGCTGGCCGGCGGCGCCTACCCGGCCTTCGAGATGGCCAAGCTGTCGCACATCGCCAAGGGCACCCTCACCGGCTCGGCCCGGCGGCGGGCCTCGGCCTGACCCCGGGCTCCGAAGGCCACCGGGACCACCGGGGCCACCGGGACCGCCGGGGCCACGGGGACCACAGGGCCACACCACCCCGGCGGGTGGCCGGCAGATCGTCGGCCGCCCGCCGGGGTGGCCCGTACCGGGCGCGGCGTCCGGCTGGGATGATCGGCGGCGGTACGCCAGCCCGCCCCCGGGAGGACCCTCGTGAGCCGACCGTCCGCCGCCCCCGGCGCCGACCTCGCCCGGGAGCTCGCCGCCACGCTGCGCGGCGAGGTCCGCTTCGACGCCGCCGAACGCACCGTCTACAGCCACGACGCGTCCAACTACCGCCACCTGCCGCTCGGCGTGGTCAAACCGGCCGACCTGGACGACGTGCGGACGGCCGTCGCGCTCTGCCGCCAGTACGGGGTACCGGTGGTGCCGCGCGGGGCCGGTACCAGCATCGGCGGGCAGGCGATCGGCCCGGGCGCGGTCGTCCTGGACTTCCGGCGCCACCTGGGCGCGGTGCTCGGCGTGGACCAGGAGCGCCGCACCGCCCGGGTCGAGCCGGGCGCCGTGCTGGACCACCTCCAGCGGGCCGCCCGCCCGTACGGGCTGCGGTTCGGGCCGGACCCGTCCACGCACAGCCGGTGCACCCTCGGCGGCATGATCGGCAACGACTCCTGCGGCGCCCACTCGGTGGTCTGGGGGCGCACCTCCGACAACGTGGAGTCCCTCGATCTGCTGCTCGCCGACGGCACCGAGCTCACCGTCGGCGGCCCGCTCGGGCCCGCCGAACGCGCGGCGCTGCGCGCACTGCCCGGGCGCACCGGCCGACTCCACCGCGAACTGCAGGAGTTCACCGAGCGCAACCTCGCGATGATCCGCCAGGGCATGCCGGACCTGCCGCGCCGCACCTCCGGCTACCCGCTGGACGCCCTGCTGCCCGAGCGCGGCCACCACCTCGCCCGGGCGCTCACCGGCACCGAGGGCACCTGCGCCCTGCTGCTCGGCGCGACCGTCCGGCTGGTCGAGGACCCGCCCGCCCGCGCCCTGGTGGTGGCCGGCTACCCGGACGAGACGGCCGCCGCCGACGCCGTGCCCGCGCTGCTGCCGCTGCACCCGCTGACCGTCGAGGGCATGGCCGCGGACCTGATCGCCGCACTGGTCGCCGCCGGGCCGCGCCCGCCCGCACTGGACCGGCTGCCCGAGGGCGCGTGCTGGCTCTTCCTGGAGGCCGGCGGCGCGACGCCCGCCGAGGCGCTCGACGCGGCCCGGCGACTCGCCGACGCCGTCCGGCGGGAGCGCTCCGCCACCGCCACCGTCGTCACCGACCCGGGCGAGCAGCGCCAGCTCTGGGGCGTGCGCGAGGCCGGCGCCGGGATCGTCACCCGGCTGCCCGGGGGCGGCGAGGCCTGGCCGGGCTGGGAGGACTCGGCCGTCCCGCCCGAGCGGCTCGGCGACTACCTGCGCGACCTGCGGGCCCTGCTGCGCCGCCACCACCTGCGCGGCGTCCCGTACGGGCACTTCGGCGAGGGCTGCGTCCACCTGCGGATCGACTTCCCGCTCACCGCGCCGCACGGACCGGCGGTGTTCCGGGAGTTCCTGGAGCAGGCCGCCGATCTGGCGGTCTCGTACGGGGGTTCGCTCTCCGGCGAGCACGGCGACGGGCAGGCCCGCGCCGAGCTGCTGCCCCGGATGTACCGGCCCGAGATCATCGCGCTGTTCGGCGAATTCAAGCGGATCTGGGACGGCGAGAACCTGCTCAACCCGGGCGCCCTGGTGGACCCGCGCCCGCTCGACGCCGACCTGCGCCTGAGCGGACCGGTGCGCCTGCTCCCGCTCGCCCTCCCGTACGAGCAGGACGACGGCAGCCTGGCCAAGGCCGTGCACCGCTGCGTCGGGGTGGCCAAGTGCGTGGACCCCGACACCGGGGTGATGTGCCCGAGCTACATGGCCACCGGCGAGGAGCGCCACTCCACCCGGGGCCGGGCCCGGCTGCTCGCCGAGATGCTGCGCGGCGGGGAGGGGGCGATCCCGGACGGCTGGCGCTCGCCGGAGGTCCGCGAGGCGCTGGACCTCTGCCTCGGCTGCAAGGGCTGCGCCGGCGACTGCCCGGTCCACGTCGACATGGCGAGCTACAAGACCGAGTTCCTGTACCAGCACTACCGGCACCGGCCCCGGCCCCTCCCGCACTACTCGATGGGGTGGCTGCCGCTCTGGCTCCGGGCCGTCGCGCTCGCCCCCGGCGCGGCCAACCTGATCGCCCGCTCGGCCGCCGCCGGCCCGCTGAAGCGGCTCGGCGGGGTGGACCGGCGGCGGGTGATCCCGGTCTTCCCGCCCGAGACCTTCACCCGCTGGTACCGCCGCCACCGCGCCGCGCACCCGGCCCCGGCGGACGCCCGGCCGGTCCTGCTCTGGCCGGACACCTTCTCCGACCACCTCCAGCCGAACGTGCTGCGCGCCGCCGTCGAGGTGCTGACGCACCTGGGCTTCGACGTCCGGCTGCCCGCCGGCCCGGTCTGCTGCGGGCTCACCTGGTATTCCACCGGCCAACTCGGCACCGCCCGGCGGGTGATGCGGCGCAGCCTGCGGGCGCTCGCCGCCACCGGGCTGCCTGCCGACACCCCCGTGGTCGGCATGGACCCGAGCTGCACCGCCACCCTGCGCGAGGACCTGCCCCGGCTGCTCGGCGCCGACGGCCGCCCGCTCGCCGAACGGACGCGCACCTTCGCCGAGTTCATCGACCGGTACGCGCCGGACACTCCGCTGCCCCGGCTCCCGTTCGACGCCGTCACCCAGACCCACTGCCACCAGCACGCCGTCCTCGGGACCGCCGCGGACCGGCGGGTGGAGGCCCGGACGGGTCTGCGCAACCGCGTGCTCGACTCCGGCTGCTGCGGCCTGGCCGGCAACTTCGGCTTCGAGCAGGGCCACTTCGAGGTGTCCGAGGCGATCGCCGAACGCGTCCTGCTGCCCGAGGTGCGCGCGGCGGCGCCGGACACCGTGATCCTGGCCGACGGGTTCAGCTGCCGCACCCAGATCGCCCACCTCGCCGAGGGCCGCCGGGCCCTGCACCTGGCCGAACTGATGCAGCGGGCCCTGCGGGAGGCGCCCTGACGGCCGGCGGCACGCGCGCCGCGCGGCTCGGCGTACCGGTCGGGCGGGCCGGCGGCCGGCGTACCGGTCGGGCGGGCCGGCGGCCGGCGTACCGGTCGGGTGGCCGAGGTCACCGACCCCGACCACCCGATCCGAATCCCGGGCAGTTCCTCACACGCCCTGCGGCTCCTGCACCTCCGTCGACCGCGGCGGCTCCTCCGCACAGACCGCCGAGACGAACTCCGCCAGCCGGGCCTGCGGCAGCCCGCGCGCGATGTCCGCCTCGCTGATCATTCCGACGATCTGGTGCTCCGGGTGGTTGATCACCGGCAGCCGGCGCACCCGGTACTGCTCCATCATCCGCAGCACCTGTTCGGCGTCCTCGTCCGCCTCGACCGTCATCGGCCGGCCCTGGGCGAGTTCGCCCGCCGTCACCTGCGCGGGATCGCGGCCCTCGGCCACGCACTTCAGCACGATGTCGCGGTCGGTCACGATGCCGAGCAGTTTCTGTCTCTCACCGCAGATGGGCAGCGCGCCGACGTCGCGTTCCCGCATGATCCGGGCGGCGGCGGCGAGGGTCTCGTGCTCACCGACGCACTCCGCCCCCGGGTGCATGATGTCGCTGGCTCTGGTCATGATCGGCCTCCTGACGTGCCTGCCACTCCCGTTACTCCATCGTGGTCCGCGCCCGGGGGCGCCGCCACCGGGCCCGGCCCGGCGTGCTCGGCCCCGTTCGTCGCGCGGTCCGACCCCGCGTCCGCCCCGGCATCTGCCTCCCCGTCCGGCGCCCGGTCGGACAGCGGGTCGGACAGCGGGCCGGCGCCGTCCGTCCCGGCCAGTGGCGAGTGACCCAGCAGCTCCTCCAGCGGCGGCAGTTCGAGCTGCTCCACCTCCGGCAGTCGCGGCGGCTCGCTCTGCGGCGGTTCCACCGCGGCCTCCTCGCCGCCCTGGCCCACCGTCTTCCGGTTGACCTCCACCGCGCTGTCCAGGAAGCGCAGCAGCTCCACCGGGAACGGCAGCACCAGGGTCGAGTTCTTCTCCGCGGCCACCTCCACCACGGTCTGCAACAGGCGCAGTTGGAGCGCCGCCGGGGTCGCGCTCATCACGGCCGCGGCCTCCGACAGCCGGGCCGAGGCCTGGTACTCACCGTCCGCGGTGATGATCCTCGCCCGGCGCTCCCGCTCGGCCTCCGCCTGCCGGGACATCGAGCGCTTCATCGACTCCGGCAGGGCGACGTCCTTGATCTCGACCCGGTCGATCTCGATGCCCCAGCCCAGCGCCGGGCTGTCGATCATCAGCTCCAGGCCCTGGTTGATCGGCTCGCGGTTGGCCAGCAGGTCGTCCAGCTCGCTCTTGCCGATGATCGACCGCAGCGAGGTCTGGGCCACCTGCGAGATGGCGAAGTTGTAGTCCTGCACGTTGACGGTCGCCTTCACCGGGTCCTCCACCCGGTAGTACACGACCGCGTCCACCCGGACGGTCACGTTGTCGCGGGTGATGCCCTCCTGGGCGGGGATCGGCATCGTCACGATCTGGACGTTCACCCTGCGCAGCCGGTCGGCGACCGGCATCAGCCGCACCAGCCCCGGTGCCCGGACCTCCTCGCGGACCCGGCCGAAGCGGAACACCACTCCCCGCTGGAACTGCTGCACCACCCGGACGCTCAGCCCGGCCCAGAGCGCCACCAGCCCGATGGCCACCAACACCGCATCCAAGATCAGCATCGCGGCCTCCTCGCGCGCGCACCACCGCCCCGGCGGTCGCCGCCCCGGCCCGGCCGGGGGCCGCCGGAGCAGCCGATTCCACGCTACGCCTGCGGAGGCGCCGCCGGAACGGCCGCCCGCCACCGGCCTCCGACCCTAAGATCGTCCTCATGCCCCAGCCCGCCGACCAAGGCCCGGCCACCGACCCCGCGGACCCGCACCACCCGGCCGAGGCCGCCGCCCGCGCGGACGGACTCGCCGCGCTGGACGGCGTCGTCACCGGTTGCCGTGCCTGCCCCCGCCTGGTCGAGTGGCGCGAGGAGACCGCCCGCACCAAGCGCCGCGCCTACCTGGACTGGGACTACTGGGGCCGCCCGATCCCCGGCTTCGGCCCGCCCGACGCGCCGCTCGTCCTGGTCGGCCTCGCCCCCGCCGCGCACGGCGGCAACCGGACCGGCCGGATCTTCACCGGCGACCCGTCCGGCGATCTGCTCTACGCCGCGCTGTACGAGCTCGGCCTGGCCAACCGCGCGGAGTCCGTCCGGCACGGGGACGGCCTGCGCCTGCACGGCGTCCGGATCACCGACCCGGTGCGCTGCGCGCCGCCCGACAACAAGCCGACCACCGCCGAACGGGACACCTGCCGCCCGTGGATCACCCGTGAGCTGGAGCTGCTGCGACCGACCGTGCGGACCGTCGTCGCGCTCGGCGGGTTCGCCTGGCAGGCGCTGCTCCCGGCGGTCGCCGCCGCCGGCTGGCAGGTGCCCCGGCCCCGGCCGGCCTTCGGCCACGGCGCCCACGTCACCCTGCCGGCCACCGACGGCGGCCCGCCGCTGGAGCTGTACGGGTGCTACCACGTCAGCCCGCGCAACACGAACACCGGCCGGCTGAGCACCGTCATGCTGCGCGGGCTGCTCCGCACGGCCGCCCGCTCGGCCGGCCTGGACCCGCGCCCGGAGCGGCCGTCCCCCGCCGGCTGACCACCGGCCGGGGGCCCGGTCGGGCGCCCGGCGTGGAGAGGGGCCGTACCCCTCGGCCACTGCCGGGCGTCGCCGGCCGGCGCGGACTCACCCGGCCAGCACCTCGGTCAGCAGCCCGCCGACCAGCCGCACGCCGTCCTCGGTGAGGATCGACTCGGCGTGGAACTGCAGCGAGGCGAAGTGCGGCCCGCGCAGCGCGTGCACCTCGCCGCTCTCCGCGTCCCGGCTCACCTCCACCAGGCCCACCCCCTCGCACTCCACCTTGGCCTCGACGCTGCGGGCGGCGAAGGTGTTGTAGAAGCCCACCCGCTCCCGGGCGCCGAAGAGGTCGATCTCCCGTTGCACGCCCTGGTTCGGGACCTCCCGGCGGACCAGCGGGAGACCGAGCCGCAGGGCGAGCACCTGGTGACTGAGACAGACCGCGAAGAACGGGCGCCGCTCCTGGAGCAGCCCGTCGATCGTGGACCGCAGCCGGGCGATCTTGGGGTGCGCCGTCCCGCGCGGGTCGCCCGGGCCGGGGCCCATGACGACGAGGTCGTACCCGTCCGGGGTGTACGGCTCGTCGAACCTACGGACCGTCACCGCCAGCCCCAGTGAGCGGAGTTGGTGGTCGATCATGGCGGTGAAGGTGTCCTCCGCGTCCACCACCAGCACCCGGCGGCCGGTCAGGACGGGCTCGGGCCGGGCGCGCGCCGTCACCGGCGCCAGCCAGAAGCCGGCGACCGTCGCGTTGCGCCGCTCCAGCGCGGCCCGGACGTCCGGGTGCTCGGCGAGCCGGACCGAGCCGTTCGCGGGCGGGGCAGCGGGCACGGCGGCACGGGCACCGGGCACGGCCGCACCGGCAGCGGGCAGGGCGGCAGCGGCAGCGGGTACGGCGGCCCGGGCCGCCGGAGCGTCCGCCTGCAGGGCCGCGAGCAGCCCGGCCGCCTTCGCCCTGGTCTCGGCCACCTCCTGGTCGGGGTCGGAGTGGCGCACCAGCGTGGCACCCACCCCGATCCGCACCCGCCCGGCGTCGTCGATCTCGGCGGTCCGGATCAGGATGGCGGAGTCCAGGGCCGCGCCGCCGTGCTCGTCGCGCCCGATCAGGGCGACCACCCCGCTGTAGTAGCCGCGGCCCTGGGGCTCGTACCGGCGGATCACCCGGCAGGCGCTCTCCAGCGGGCTCCCGGTGACGGTCGGCGCGAACAGCGTCTCGTGCAGGATCTCGCGCGGATCGCGGGTGCTGCGCCCCTCGATGAAGTACTCGGTGTGCGCGAGCCGGGCCATCTCCTTGAGGTACGGGCCGGTGACCCGGCCGCCCTCCTCGCAGATCCGGGCCATCATCTTCAGTTCCTCGTCGACCACCATGTACAGCTCGTCGGCCTCCTTGCGGTCGGCGAGGAAGTCCATCACCTGCGGCAGCGTGGGGCCCGCGGGCGGGTACCGGTAGGTGCCGCTGATCGGGTTCATCACGGCCTCGCCGCCGGAGAGGCTGAGGTGCCGCTCGGGGGTGGCGCCGACGAAGGTCCGGGCCCCGGTGTGGACGATGAAGGTCCAGTAGGCGCCCGACTCCCCCCGCACGAGCCGCCGGAAGAACGACAGCGCGCTGTGCGTCGTGTAGCCGGTGATGTCGGCGAGGAACGAACGCTTGATGACGAAGTTCGCGCCCTCGCCCTGGCCGATCTCGTCGGCGACGACCCTGCGCACCGTGTCCGCGTAGGCCTCGTCGGCCACGTCGAAGTGGCCGTCGGCCAACGTGATCGGCACGTCCGGGAGCCGTCGCAGCACCTCGGCCAGCGGCAGGACGCCCTGGTCGGTGACGGTCATCGCGATCAGCGGCTCGCCGTCGTCGGCGCAGGCGAAGCCGCGCTCGGTGATCTGCCGGTAGGGGACGACCGCCAGCACCTCGTGGCGCGCACCGCCGGCGGGCAACGGCCCGTCGGGAACGGGGAGATCGGCCAGCGTCCCCGGCGTCGACACCGTACCGATCAGGACGTCCAGCATGTCCGGTCCGGTCGACTCCGGGCGGTGCACCAGGGCGAAGGCGGGCGGCAGCGGCGCCAGGACGCGGTCCAGCAGGTCCACGGCGAGCGGCGGCGCCGCCCCGGCCCCGGTCATGCGCCGGCCCCCTGGACGCCGGCCTCGCGGACGCCGCCGGCCGCGACGGCGCCCGGCTGCAGCCGGGCGAGGACGTCGTCGGCGGTGACGACCACGGCGCAGCGCTGCGCCGCGTAGTCGAGGGCCAGCCGGTGGTACGCCTCGGAGAAGTCGGCGGTCGCGTCGGCCACCAGGAACGGCTGGATGTCGTTGGTGAACGCCTCGACCGCGCTCATCAGCACCCCGACGTGGGCGTAGACGCCGCAGATGACCAGCTGGTCGCGGCCGCGCTCGCGCATCCGCTCCAGCAGGTCGGAGCGGAAGAAGGCGCTGTAGCGCCACTTGGTGAACACCCAGTCGTCCGGCGCCGGTTCGAGCGGCTCGACGACCTGCCGGTCCACCGGGTCCACCCGCATGCCCGGGCCCCAGAAGTCCTTGAGCAGGCCGCGCTCCTCCTCGGTCATGCCGCCGGGCTGCGCCGTGTAGGCGACCGGGATGCCCAGCGCGGCGCTGCGCTCGCGCAACCGGGCGGCGTTGCCGACGAGTTGGTCGCGGACGGCCTCGGGGAACGGCCGCAGGAAGTAGCGCTGCATGTCGTGCACGAGCAGCACCGCGCGGGCCGGGTCCACCGTCCACCGG
Source organism: Kitasatospora sp. NPDC003701 (assembly GCF_053587085.1). Lineage (NCBI taxonomy): Bacteria > Bacillati > Actinomycetota > Actinomycetes > Kitasatosporales > Streptomycetaceae > Kitasatospora > Kitasatospora sp. NPDC003701. Next base: position 120,628 of record NZ_JBSFNM010000001.1, on the reverse strand, counting down.
GCGGTGTTGCCGGGCAGGTCGGCCGCGGTCGGCATCGGGTACGGCGCGATGGGGGGTATGCCCGCCATGGCCTTCCTCTCCTGGATCGAATCGCTGATGTGGCCGGCTGGTTGCTCCGGGGTGTTCGCGTGCGCCGGTGCGGCGGGCGGGCCGGCACCGCACCGCACCGCTGGTGGTCGGCGCCGCCGAGGGGTCAGCCGTGGGCCCCGGCCGCGGCCACCGGGGTCGACCGGCCGGCCGACCACCAGGCCGACACCACGGACAGGGCCTGGCCCGGGTTGAGCCGCGGGTCGCAGAAGCTCGTGTACTTCGCTCCGACCTCGTCGATCCGGGACTCGCTCTGGACGCATTCGGTCACGTCGTCGGGGGTGGTCTCCAGGTGGAGCCCGCCCGGCGTGCCGCCCGCGTTGCCGACCGCGTGCCGGAACTCCCTGACCTCGCGCGAAATCGCCTGTACGTAGCGGGTCTTGAGCCCCTCCGGCGTGCTGACCGTGTTGCCGTGCATCGGGTCGGTGAGCCAGATCACCGGGTGCCCCGCGCCGCGGACGGCCGCGACGAGCGCGGGCAGCCGCTCGGCCACCGCCGCGACGCCCATCCGGGCGATGAGGGTGAGCCGGCCGGGCTCGCGCCGGGGGTCGAGCCGTTCGCACAGGGCCAGCAGCTCGTCGACCGCCATCGTCGGGCCGACCTTGCAGGCCACCGGGTTGACGACCTCGGCGAGCAGCGCGACATGGGCTCCGTCCACCTGCCTGGTCCGCTCCCCGATCCAGGGCCAGTGGGTGGAGGCGAGCAGCAGCCGCCCCTCGTCGTCCCGGCGCAGCATCGGGACTTCGTAGTCGAGCAGCAGCGCCTCGTGGCTCGTCCAGACCGGTGTGCCGATGGCGAGCGGCCCGCCGCGGCTGCGCCACCCCAGGTGTCCCATGACGTCATAGGCGGTCTGATAGCCCGTCAGCAGTCTCAACGGGTCCGGGCGCCTCAGCTCGGGGTCGGGCTCCGGGCTGTTGACCATGTGCCCGCGATAGACCGGGAGTTCGATGTTCCCGACCCGCTCGGTGGGGTTGGAGCGGGGCTTGGCGAACTGTCCGGCCATCCGGCCGGCGCGCACCACCGGCTTGCAGGTGTCCAGTTGGAGCGCGCCCGCGAGCATGTCGAGCACGCCGACCTTGCGCGCCACGTAGCCGGGGGTGCACTCGGCCGGGTCCTCCGCGCAGTCGCCCGCCTGCACCACATGGGCCTCGCCCGCGGCGACCCGGGCCAGCAGCGCGCGCAGCGTGCGGACGTCCTCGGCGTCGACGAGTGCGGGGCGGGTCGCCAGCTCCTTCCGCACCTGCCGGACCAGCGCGGCGTCCTCCCACGGCGGCTGCTGCAACGCGCTTTCAAGTCGGATATCGAGCAGAGTACTTTCCACCGATTTCTCCAAATCGCGAACGGGCGATGGGCGCAGCCGCCCCACGGCCGAGCAGGCGAGCATTTCGCGCAACTGTCAACGGAGCCGGAAATCGAATCCACACAGGCCCGGGCCGGCGGCCGCCGCGGTTTCGGCGCAGCCGTGGATCTCCTCGTTCACCCTGCGTGGACATCGACGGGACACGAGAGCCGCGGGCGGGGAGGACGGGCCCGACCCCGCCGCACCGGATCGATCGGCGCCGAACCGTCGGCAGCCCCCCGCAACCCCCTGAATCATGGAGCAGAACGGAGATGCCGCCAACGTTCGTCACCGCACTTCGTCAGGTGACCGGCAGTTCGTCAGGTGACCAGTACTCCGTCAGGTGACGAATAGTCCATCAAGTTGTTGCGGGCACGTAGCACCGCCGTCCGATCGCGGCCCGGCCGGAGCCGTCGACGACCCTCTCGCAAGGGGCTGACGAGCAGTCATATCCCTTTGGGTGCAGGGAGTCAGGCGAACCCGGTGACCTCCTCGGCGGGGGCCTGCGAGACTTCGGCCATGGATAACGATCTCCTTTCCGGTAAAGTCGTCCTCATCACCGGCGCGAGCAGCGGCATCGGCGCCGCGGCGGCCCGGGTGTTCGCCCGAGAGGGCGCCGCCGTGGTCCTCACCGCCCGCCGGGAGGAGCGCCTGACCGCCCTGACCGCCGAGCTGCGCGACAAGGGCGCGCGCGCCGCGTACGTGGTGGGCGACGTCTCCGTCGCCCGGGACGCCGCCCGGGCGGTGGACTTCGCCGTGGCCGAGCACGGGCGGCTCGACGCGGCCTTCAACAACGCGGGGATCGGCGGCGACCGCACCCCGCTGCACCTGATGGCGGACGACGTCTACGACACCGTCATGGACACCAATGTGCGCGGGGTCTTCAACTGCCTGCGGTACGAGATAGCGGCGATGCTGGAGCACGGCGGGGGCAGCATCGTCAACAACAGCAGCGTGGCCGGCCTGGTGGCGATCCCCGCCGCCGCTCCCTACATCGCCTCCAAGCACGCCGTGATCGGTTTCACCAGGGCCGCCGCCGACGAGTACGCCAAGCAGGGCATCCGCGTGAACGCGGTCGCCCCCGGAACCACCCGCAGCGAGATCACGGCCGACTGGTTCGGCCGCAATCCGGGCCTGGAGGATCTGGCCAACTCGCTGACGCCGCAGGGGCGTACGGCGGCTCCGGAGGAGATCGCGGAGGCGGCGGCCTGGCTGCTGAGCGACCGCTGCCCGTTCCTGACCGGTACGGTCCTGCCGGTGGACGGCGGCTTCGTCAACCAGTGATCACCCAGCGATCACCCCCGTGGTCACCCGGTGATCAGCCCCTGAGCCCGCGTCGGACCGTCGGTGGCCCCGTCACCGCCGCCCGCCGTTGAAGTCGACCTGGAAGACCGGCTCCCCGCCCTGCGTGCCCGTGACCCGGACGGCACGCGGGCCGGGGCCGCCGGTCGGTGCGAACTCGGCCTCGATCCAGCACGGCCGGTCGAACTCGACGTAGCGCCGGTAGCCGGTGGCGACACTGGTGGGAAGGAAGGGCGACCGGCCGTGCAGCGCCTGCGCGGCCTGGGCGGCGGCCTCCAGCAGCGCCAACCCCGGTACGTGGTCGACGGGGTGGTCGAAGAGGAGGTGGTTGGCCGGGTCGTTGCGCAGCAGCCAGCGGTGCGGCCGGTCGCCCGGCGCGAGGGCCACGTCGACGGCGCGGAGCCGGCCCACGAGGCCGGCGGGTATCGGCTCCGGTAACGGCCAGGCGCCCCAGCCGACCCCGGGGCCGTCACCTCGCACCCGCCGGTAGGCCGCGGGCGAGATCCAGCCGAACTCGGAGTCCGCCCGGGCCACCGGCGCGCCGTCGCACCGGACCAGGATGCCCATCCGCAGCGAGCTGACGGCCCGCCGGCTCCGGTCGGCGGCCGACACCGTGACCCGCACCTCCAGCGCCGCGCTCCGGCCGCGCGGCACCCGGAAGTCCGGATCGATCGTGAAGTTCAGGGTGCTCAGCACGGTTTGATGGGTCAGTGGGACGCCGTATTCGGCGTGTGCGACGACCAGGCCGCTCTGCCGGATGGTCTGGGCGAGTATGCGCGGGTCGTACGGCAGGTCCACCTGCACGGCCGGCCATCTGACGTCCAGCCCGAACTCGTCGGCCGCCAGCCGCTCCCAGCCGGTGACCAGGATGGAGGTTTCGCGTCGAAGGTGTGCGTAGGCGCCGACGAGAGTCGGCGAAGGAGTGGATGAACGTGGCGCGAGAGTGACGTCTTGCAAGGCCCCCCCTTGGTCTGACGGGTCGGCACAGCTCAGCGGACTGTGCTATTCAAGTACCGGCTCTCCGGTCGGTTTCGAGCCATGACGAGCAAGTCTAGTTCAAGCAATGGTAAAGAGAATGCAGTGGAGGCATAAAGTGTCAAGGCAGGAGCGCGCGATCCACACCCGCCGAGTGATCCTCGAGGCGGCGGCCGAGATGTTCAACGAGCTCGGGTACGACGCGACCACCATCGGCGGCCTCATCGAACGCATCCAACTCACCCGTGGCGGACTGTACTTCCACTTCACCACGAAGGAGCAGCTGGCCCGCGGCGTACTGGCCGAGGCGGTGACCATGGAGGGGCTGACCCCGCAGACCTTCAAGCTGCAGGAATGGGTGGACCTCGCCCTGCTCCTCGCCCACCGGCTGCCCCGGGAGCCGATGCTGAGCGCCGCGATCCGGCTGTCCGTCGACGTCAAGTCCCGCGGCCTGTTCGGCACCCGGTGGCCCGACTGGATCGAGGTGGGGCAGGAGCTGCTGACCGAGGCGAAGGAGCGCGGCGAGCTGCTCACGCACGTCGACCCGGCGGAGACCGCGCGGCTGTTCGTCGGAGCGTGGACCGGGGTGCAGCTGATCACCGAGACCCTGCCGGAGCGCACCCTGTCCGAGGAGATCTCGAACCTGTTCGCACTCGTCCTCCCCAATATCGCCAGCGCCGGCGTGCTGGCGAGGCTGGACTCCTCCCCCTACCGCGCGAAGCGCCTGCTGGAGGAGGCAGGCCGACCCGAGGTGCCGTCACAACTCGACTGAGGAGCCGGGAGGAGATCACCCCCGGGGCGCTGCGACGGCCGGCGCCCGGGCCACCGTGCCGGCCGGCCGGCACGGATTCGCGGGCACGAGTACGGCATCTCCGCGGGCGCAACGGGGCAGCCACCGCCCGCGCCGGCCTGTATAAAATAGAACAGGACAGCAGTCCTCTTTTGGGAGTTCGAGCCGGACGACACCGAAGCGGGGCGGTGGTCCGTCCGGTCGGCTGGGGTGGCGGACCACAGGGGGATCAACCATGCGACACCTGCACCAATCCGTTCGCGCAACCGACGAGCCGGCCCCCGCGACGGCCCTGGACCGCGAGCTCAGCGCCGAGCTGTTCGGCTCGCTGCGGCGCAGCGGCCAGCGGCTCAAGGCGGAGCAGTACGTCCGCGGCCTGCTGGCGCTGGAGGGGCGCAAGACCTTACGCGGCATCGCCGCACAGTTCGAGGGCGCCGCGGCGCAGCAGAGCGTGCACCACTTCATCAGCGCGTCCCCCTGGGAGTGGATGCCGGTGCGGCACGCCCTCGCCCGCCGGGTGCAGCGGACGCTGGCCCCGCAGGCCTGGGTGATCAGACCGATCCTGATACCCAAGGCCGGCTCCCACTCGGTCGGCATCGACCAGCAACTGCTGCCCCTGGGGCGGATCGTCAACGGCCAGCACGCGGTGGGGGCCTGGCTGGCCTCCGGGCACTGCGCCGTCCCCGTCGACTGGCAGCTGCGGCTGTCCGCCCGCTGGCTGACCGATCCGCTGCGGCAGCGGGCGAGCGTTCCCGCCGACGCCGCGGTCGCCACCGTCGAGGACTGCGTCCGGGCCGCGGTGGCCGACGTCCAGGAGATCGACGGCGTGCTGCGCGGCCCGGTCGTCGTGGACGTCGCGGAGGTGGACGCCGTGGCGGTCGCCCGCTTCCTCGCCTCGATCGGGGTCGCCTTCGTGGTGCGGGTCGGCCCGCAGGCGCAGCTGTGGCTGGACCGGACCGAACTGCCCGGCTACAGCGGCCGGGAGCGCACCGCGGGCGAGCTCGCCGAGTCCCTCCCGCGGCTGCGCCGGCAGGTCAACCCGGGCGACGGCCCGACGACGGCGGTGGCGATCCCGGTGGTGACCTCGCCGTCGCGCGGCGACCGCATGCTGCTGCTGGGCGAGTGGCGTCCGGTCGGCCGCCCGCGCCGGCGGCTGTGGCTCACCAACGCCGACGCGCCCTCCGTCCTCACCGCACTGCGGCTCACCCGCCTGCCGGGGGTCGTGGTGCGGGACTTCACCGCGATCTCCGAGGCCGTGGGGGTGCGGGATTTCGGCGGACGGTCGTTCCCGGGCTGGCACCGCCACATCACGCTGGCCTCGGTCGCCCACCTGATCGCCACCCTGGAGTCGCGGGGGCACGTGGTGCGCGGCCACCGGAGCGGCGGCTGAACCGGCCGCTCCGGCTTCACAGGACTACTGTCCGGTAATGTGACACTCTCGCTCTCCGTTCCATGCCGTCGGGCTCGTTCGCTCCTTACTGTCTGGGGCAGCGCGCAAGGACGTTCGCGATCGTCGCCGGCATCGGAACAGGAGTGTGTTGCCGTGGAGTTCAGCCCTTCCGGACCTCCCGGGCCGCACCCCGGCGGCGGTCTGCGGCACGCCCCGGAGTCGTCACGGGACGGGCGTCCGCTCAGCAGCCCGCCCCCCGCACGCCCTGATCGACAGAAGTTCGGCCCGCCGGGCGCTCCGCCGCCGAGGAGGAGGTCGGTGCCCGCGCCCTCCGGCGGCTGACCCGACGCATGCGGTGCGTGCCCCCGGCGACGGCCGGCCGGGCTTCGGCCGCGTGCCGGGCCGGCCCGGCGGCGCTCCCGGTCCGGACCGACCGGCGACCACCCGTGCCGCACCGAAGGTGGCGGAGCCGGTCCGGCCCCCGTGCCCGCGCGCCCCGGCCCGACCACCGCCACCCCGCCGCGTCCGGGCCCCGCCACCACCGTCCGGCGCGTTCCCCCCGAACACCACGACAACGGAGACGACTTGACCACTCAGACGTTGACACAGCGGCGGCGCGTCAAGGCTCCGGTCGGCGACAACGACCGGTCGAAGCCCTCCGCCCGTTCCACGAACCCCGCCGGATTCCCGCCGCCCGCCCCGACCACCGCCACCCCGCCGCGTCCGGTGCCCCCGGGCAGCCACGGCGACGGATCGCCGCCCCGGCCCGCGCCCGGAGAAGCGGCGCCCGGAGAAGCGGCGCCCGGAGAAGCGGCGGCCGAAGAGCCGGCCGTGGCAACCGGGTCGTCCGGCCCGGGCGCGGTGCAGCACGCCCGCACGCCGTTCCCGCCCGGCTCCCACGACGCCCTGCTGACCGAGCTCTGCTCGATCCTGTTCACCTCGCTGTCCCGCAGTGACCAGTGCAGAAAGGGGATGCAGTACCTGCGCGGCCTGCTGGAGACCGAGGGGCGCAAGTCGATCCGCAACATCGCGGCGCTGCTCGGCAAGCCGGCGTCGGAGCAGAACCTCCACCACTTCATCTGCAGTTCCACCTGGGACTGGGTGCCCATCCGCCGGGCCCTGGCCCACTACCTGGCCGGCGCGGCGGCCCCGCAGGCCTGGGTGGTGCAGCCGATGATCATCCCCAAGACCGGCCGCCACTCGGTCGGCGTGGAGCGGCACTTCTTCCCCACCCTGGGGCAGGTGCTGAACGCCCAGCACGCCATCGGCGTCTGGGCGACCTCGGAGGAGCTGAGCACCCCGGTCAACTGGCGCCTCCACCTGCCCGAGGTCTGGCTCAACGACGACCTGCGGCGCAGCCAGGTGTCCATTCCGGACGGGGTCGGTGTGGAGACCCTCGGCGAGTGCATGATCGAGGCCTGCCTGGAGACCACGACGGGCTGGGGGCTGCCGGTTCGGCCCGTGGTGCTCGACATCGGCGAGCCGCAGGCCATGACGATCTTCGGAAAGCTCGGCGCCCACGGCGTACCGCTGCTCGCCCGGGTCGGCGGCGACCTCCGGCTGGCCGTCCTGGACTCCGTCCTGCCCGGCTCCGGGAGCAGGCCGCTGCCGGCCCACCGCATCATGAACCTGGCCAAGGACATGCGCCGGCCCGTCCCGGGCAGGGAGCACGGCCCGCAGGGGGCGTCACGGGCCGCGCTGGCCGCCACCATCCGCGTCGGCCTGCCGGCGCCGACCTCGGCTGCGGCCGCCGCGGGCGGCGGGCACCCGGGAGCGGGCGGGGAGCTCCTGCTGCTGGGCATCGGCCAGGAGGGCGGGCACTGGCCGGCGGAACTGTGGCTGACCAACCTGACCGCCGTGTCGCCGGCCACCCTGGTGCGGCTCAGCCGGCTCACCGAGAAGGTCGACCGGGACTTCGCCGAGATCGCGGACCAGGTGGGCATCCGTGACTTCACGGGGCGGTCCTTCAACGGCTGGCACCGTCACGTCACGCTGGCCTCGGCCGCCCATGCGGTCGTCGCGCTCGCCAACCGGCGCGAGCGGCCGGCCTGACCGGACGTCCGGTACCGCGGGACGGCCGACGGCGGCCGGGACGGGCCCGTCCCGGCCGAGGTCAGCACCACCCCGCCGGCAGCACCTCACCGCCGGCTGCACCACCCCGCCGGCTGCACTCCACCGTCAGCAGCACCTCACCGCCGACTGCACTCCGCCGTCAGCAGCACGACAGCGCGTCGCAGGGCTGCGAGGCGCTCCGGCCGCCGTCGGCCTCGGCCCAGTCCGCGGCCGGCGGCCGGCCCGTCGGCGGCTCCGGACAGCTGCCCTCCGGGGCGATCCCGGCCCGCACCTCGGCCGCCGCGAGCTGAGGCAGCATCAGCCGCCAGAACGGCGTGACCGCCCGGCGCGAGTGCCAGTGCGGGTCACGCCGCCCCAGCACCTCCAGCCCCGCGATGACGGCCGTGATCGCGGCCACCGCGTCGTCGAGCACGATGTCGGCGGCCAGACTGCCCTGGGCCCTGGCGACGGTCAGCATCAACTGGACCCAGTCCTGCCACTGCTGCCACAGGTTCGCGCCGCCCGGCCAGGTCGCGTCACTGCCGAGGCAGAACCCCGCCCGCAGCACCGCGTCGCAGGACAGCCGCTGGGCGAGCGTGTGCGAGGTGTCGACGAGGAGCTGGAGCGGTGCGGGGTGTCGCAGCGGAATGTTGCCGGTGATCCGCAGCAGGGTTTCCGCGGCGGCGGATTCGACCGCCTCGCCGAGTGCTCGCTTGTTCCCGAAGTGGAAGTGCAGCGCACCGTGGCTGAGACCGGCCCGGACACAGATCTGCGTAATGGAGGATTCCGCGAATCCGGACCGGGCGAAGGTCTCCGCGGCAGAACGGATCAGTTCCTGCCGGGTGCGGACGGCACGATTCTGCTTGGCCATGGGAGCGCTCCGGAAATGTGGTGAGCGACGGGTGAAACGCACGGAACATGCCGCAGGGCGACAAGGGAGGCGCTGATTCCGGTGGCCGTCACGCGGCCCGGCCGAATCACGCCCGACAGCACTCGCGCCGGGGTGGATCGTGCCCGGTCCGGACCGGCCCGGATCGGCACCCGGAGAAAGCCGCCGGGGCCGCCGCCCCCGGCCTGAACGACATGCGCGCATTCACGTGCACCGGGTCGGATTCTATCACGCGTGCAACTCTCCATGTACAGAACGTAATGACCCGGAGTGCGATCGGGCTCGAATTGCTCGCCCTTCAGTTCGAGCACTCCGCCGGTCCGCCGGAATACCCGTGCCGGTGGCACATTCCGTTGTCCGGCCCGCCGCCGCACCGCAAGCGAAGTCGCCCGGAGGACCGGCCCGACGGTGCGGGCCGGTCCTCCGGGCGACCGGGTGTGCGGGTGCTGGTGCCTCGGGCGGCGCGCGGTCAGCGCCCGAGCGGGCGGATCTCGAAGAGCTTGTAGGTGACGTCCACGCCCGCCAGCTGCCGGTCGGCGCTGCCCAGCATGGTCAGCGAGCTGCCGGCCTCGGCGGCCAGTTGGGCGATCCGGCCGGCGTCGCCGAAGCTGTTGAAGGTGACCAGCGCCCGGCCGCCGGGCAGCAGCCGGTCGTGCACCTGGGCGAGGTAGCGGCCGAGGGCGCTGTAGCCGCGGTCGAAGATCGCCCACTCGACGTCCTGGGTGAACTCGAAGTCCTTCGGCGCCTCGAAGACGCTGCAGTTCCAGAAGACGGTGTCGAAGCGGTCCTCGGGGTCGAGCGCGTCGAACACGTCGCTGCGCAACACCCGTACCCGGTCGGCGACCCCGTGCCGCTCCGCGTTGCGGGCGGCGCTGTCGACCGCGGTGTCGGTGATGTCGGTGGCCGTCACCTGCGCGCAGCCGCGCAGGGCCGCCCAGACCGCGGTGACGCCGGCCCCGCAGCCGATCTCCAGGAAGCGGCCGCCCTCGGGGTAGGGGATGGCGCCGGTGTACCACTCGGTGCCGGTGCCCTGCCGGGGCTCGTACGTCCCCGGGATCAAGTCCCATTCCAGGCCGAGGAGTTCGAAGGTGGTCGGGTCGGTCTCCGCCGTGCCCAGCTGCTCGACGAGGCGGCGTCCGAGGTCGTAGCGCTCCTCGAACTTCTCGGATGTCTGCTCCATGGTTCTCTTCTCCAGGTGTCGATGTCCGATGGGCGTGGTTCGTTCCTGTGCCCGGGTCCGTCCGGCTCCCGTCCCGGGCTGCGGCGGCCGCGCGGCGACGGCTCCCGCCCCGCCCGCCGCCGCGGCCTCACCAGCCGAGGCGCTCCCCGAGCAGCGCCAGGTCGGCGGCGTACTTGGCGATGAACTCCGGTGACAGCTGCGGGATGTCGCGCGCCGGACCGATCCCGGCGGACCGCACGGCGGACCGGAACCGCTCGGAGGGGATGACCGATCCGGGCACCGCCTCCTCCGGCTGCTCGAACCCGTGGACCAGCGGCAGCGCCGAGTGCTGCCGCTGCCCCTCGGGCAGGGCGCGCATCGCGGCCTCGAACCGGACGAACCAGTCGTCGTAGTCCGCCACCCGCTCGATGCGGTGCCCGGCCTCGGCCAGCCAGTCCACGAAGCTGTCGAGCGAGACCCCGTCGTCGTTCGGGTTGACCAGGCTGAAGGTCCGGTAGCCCTCGGTGCCCTGCCCGCCCAGGGTCACGACGGCGGCGGCGGTGAAGTCCACCGGCAGGCCGTCGTAGTGCGCCCGCCGGCGGCCGCCCCCGTCGTCGGTGCGGTAGAACGAGTGCGGCGCGATACCGGTGGCGATGACGCTGAGCAGCAGCCGGGTGAACTGGTCGGGCACGTTCAGCTGCCCGGCGTAGCGGCTGTGCGCGAGGATCATGTTCGACCGGAACGTGGTGACCGGGAGCCCGCACTGGTCGTGCGCCTCGCGGAGCAGGACCTCGCCGGCCCACTTGCTGGTCGCGTAGCCGCCGGCGTAGCCCTCGTCGGTCTGCTGGACGGGAAGGGCGACCCGGACGTCCGAGTCCTCGTCCAGGGCCTGCCCGGCCCGGGAGGTGGCGACGGCCACGCTGGAGATGTAGGTGAAGGGCTTGATCCGGCCGGTCAGCGCCAGGCGGATCAGTTCGGCCGTCCCGACGACGTTGGCCTCGAACAGGTGGTTGTACGGGAGGACGTGGTTGACCAGGGCGCCGGCGTGGACGATCACGTCCACCTCGTCGGCGAGCCGCTTCCAGGTCGGGTCGTCCAGGCCCAGCTGCGGCTCGGCGATGTCGCCCGCCAGGACCTCCAGCCGACCCTCGGCCAGCTCACGGTACCGGCGGACCAGTTCGTCGTCCCCGGTGGCGAAGGCCTCGTCGAGGCGCTTGCGGGCCGCGTCCGCGTCCCGTCCGCGCACGACGCAGATCACCCGCCCGCCCACCGGGGCGAGCCGCTCCAGCCACTCCAGGCAGAGGAAGTGGCCGAGGTAGCCGCTCGCGCCGGTCAGCAGCACCGTCCGGGGCTCGCCGCCCGGCCGGGGGAGGGTGCGGGCGTCGGCGATCGTCCGGGTGTCGAGGAACTTGTCCAGGGTGAGGTCCTTGGCGTGGACCTCGGTGCTGTCCTCGCCGTGCACCGAGGCGAAGGTCACCCCGTTCAGTCCCGTCGCGCGCTTGGTCTCGATGTAGCCGGCCAGCTGCTGGAGGTCGTAGGCCGGGCTGATCACGGTGTCGACGGGGACGCGGACGCCGAAGATGTCGTGGAGCAGGTTGGAGAACGAGACGGCGGTCAGGGAGTCACCGCCGACGTCCCGGAAGTGCGCGGTGGGGCCGACCTCGACGGTGGAGCCGGCGAGCAGCGCCCGGGTGGCGCGCTGGACGGTCTCCAGCACCGGCCGGTCGGCCCCCGTGCGGCGCAGTTCCAGCAGCTCCCGGCTCTCCCGGGCGGCTATGTCGGCGTACAGCTCCTCGAGTTGCCGGCCGTAGCGCTCCTGGAGCCGGGGCCGCAGCAGCTTGCGGTGGTCCGAGAGCAGGCCGTTCGCCTGGTTGAACGGCTCGGTCTCGATCAGGACGTCGCGCGGGATCTCGTAGGAGTTCAGCCCGGCTTCCCCGGCGATCTGCTGAAACGATTCGCTCAGGAGCTGGCGGAGGTTCGCCGGCTCGCCGCCGAACTGTTCGAGCGCGGCGGGCGTGGGCACCACCACGGCCAGCAGATAGGAGCGCTCGCTGTTGCCGTACACGAAGATCTGCCGGACCAGCGGGCTGGCCGCGAACTCGGACTCCAGCCGCGCGGTGGCCACGAACTCGCCCTGGGACAGCTTCAGTACGCTCTTGCGGCGGTCCAGGATGGTGAACCGGTCCGGTCCGAGCTCCGCGACGATGTCGCCCGTCCGGTAAAAGCCCTCCTCGTCGATGATCTCCGCCGACAGCTCGGGCTGCTTGTAGTACCCGGGGACGACGGCCTCGGACTTCAGCAGCAACTCCCCCCGCGGGTAAGGGGAGTCGGTGCGGTAGTAGCCGAGTTCGGGCACGTCGGCCAGCTTGTAGTCGATCACCGGCGGGCGGAGCAGCTTGTCGTCGACCGAGACGGCGGCGGCCTCGGTGGAGCCGTAGATGATGGTCAACTCGAAGCCCAGCAGCGCCTCGACGAAGACCCGCAGCTCGGCGGAGAGCGGCGCGGAGCCGCAACTGGCCCAGGCGAGCCGGCCGCCCAGGAGGTTCTCCCGCAGGTCGGCCAGGACGTCCGCCTCGACCGCCTGCCGGTCGGCGCCGGCGAGCACCCGCCGGTCGAGCTCGCTCTGGTACTTCTGGTAGAGCATTTCGCAGACCCGTGGCACCAGCGAGAGTTCGGTGGGCCGGACCATCGCGATGTCCTCGAAGAAGGTCGACATGTCGCTGCTCGCCGTGAAGTAGCTGATCCCGCTGCGGGCGAGGGTGTTCTTCAGCGACGAGTGCCCGGCGACATGGCTCATCGGCATGTAGTTGATATTGATCGCGAGAATGTCGGAGAACAGCTTCGACCAGGCGCCGCCCCACATCGCGCTCAACAGCCGGTCGGTGTACATCGCGCCCTTGGGCGTTCCGGTGCTTCCCGAGGTGTAGATGAGCATGGCCAGCGGGTCGTCGTCGTCCTCGGGTACGAACAACGGCGCTTCGGGCAGCGCGGATCCGCGGTCGACGACCTCCGCCAGGGTGTCCACGACCACGTCGCGGCCGGCCCCTTCGAGACGCTCCCGGGCCGCGGTGAACTTCTCGAACTGGTCGCTGACCTCCGGGTGGTAGTCGAAGACCACCAGCCGGCGGGCCGAGGAGTTCGCCAGCAGGAGGTCGACGGCGACGTGCAGCCGCTCGATGCTCGCCGCGACCACGAAGGGCTCGGTCTCCTCGACGATCGAGGCGAGTTGCGCGAGCGGGGCGCTGGTCTGCAACGGAACGCTGACCACACCGAGGTAGTTGCAGGCCAGGTCGACGACCGCGTAGTCGCCGCTGGCGAAGCCGAGCAGCGCGATCCGTTCGCCCGGTGTCAGCGGGTGGACCGGGTGGCGGTGCCATTCCGCCGCCACCGCGCGGACCCGCCCCCAGAGTTCGCTGTAACTGGTCGTCTCGTAGTGGGCCTTGAGGCGGAGCGAAACGCGGCCGGTGTCGGCATCCCGCACGAACTCCTTCGCGCGTTCACCGATTGCGGGCCGATCCGTGTGGCGCTGCATGACTTTTGCTAACGTTTGCGCAAGCCGCATTCTGGGTCTCCGCATCGCATCGCTGGCAGACTGTTGTGGCTGGAATTCGAAGGACCGGTGCTCGTCGGCCTGCACGCCGACGACGGCACGCTCTTCTCCCGGACCGTCCGTCCGTTGCCCCGAGTTCGTGCCCCGATGCTAACCAGAGCCGAACCGGGTTCCTGAACAAACGAACGACGATCTGTCAGGTCGGCGGTATGCCGGCCACCGCACCGCGAGTTCTCCCGGGCGCGCGCAAAGTCCTTCGCCTGCGGTCTTGTTGCCGACCGGTCGGCGGCGGCCGGGTGGCATCGCGGGGCACGAGACCCCGGACCCGGCGCATGCGACGCGGCCGAACGACGCCGCCCGTGACCGTCCGCCGGGAGTCCGAAGGCCGGTAGTTGACACGCTTGCCGTGTTCGCCTTGCGAAGGTCTGGTTACTTAGGGCAGCATCAAGCTTATGCAATATAGCGCGCACACAATTATCGCGGACGCGGATTGAGCGCGCTCAAGATCATTCTAGTGGGAGGACGTGCCCATGTCAGGCAGCTCGGCTCCGAGTGAACACCGGACGGGAGGCGACGCCTTGGCGACATCCGAGGCAGCGCCCGAGACGGCAGCACCCGAGGTCCAGCAGGACTCCCTGCGCTGGTCGGCACGGTTATGGGTCTCGCTGCTGATCTTCAGCGGCGTGATCCTGCTCGACGGGCTCGACGTCTCGATGATCGTGGTGACGATCCCCGAGATCCAGAACGAGCTCGGGATGACCGCGGCCACCGCGCAGTGGCTGGTCGGCGCCTACATCCTGGCCTTCGGCAGCTTCCTGCTGCTGGGCGGGCGCGTGGCCGACCTGTTCGGCCGACGGCGGGTGCTGATCATCGCCATGGCCGCGTTCGCGGTGGTCTCCCTGTTCGGCGCACTCGCCGACAGCTCGGTCCTGCTGATCGTCTCCCGCTTCGTCAAGGGCATGGCCGCGGGCTTCGCGGCCCCGGCCGCGATGTCGCTGCTGACCACGACCTTCCCCGAAGGCCCGCAGCGCAACAAGGCGTTCGGCATCTTCAACGTCTTCGAGGCCTCCGGCTACTCCTCCGGCCTGCTGGTCGGCGGCATGCTCGCCGCCCTGAACTGGCGGTCCATCTTCATCCTGCCGATCCCGCTCTCCATCCTGCTGCTCATCGGCGCACTGCGCTTCCTGCCGCCGGACCCGCCGCGCACCGAGCGGCCGCGCCTGGACATCGGGGGCGCCGCGACCCTGCTCACCGGCACGCTGCTGCTGGTCTTCACCGTGGTCTCCGCCGCCGAGGCCGGCTGGAGCTCGCTGCGGACGATCGGCGGATTCGCCCTCTCCGCAGCCCTGCTGGCCGCCTTCCTGATCATCGAGCGCAGCGTGAAGGAGCCGCTGATCCGGCTCGACATCTTCCGCAACCGCAGCCTGGTGAGCGCCAACATCAGCATCGCCCTGCTGTACGGCGGCGCGATGGGCTTCCAGTTCCTGCTCGCGCTCTACCTGCAGGACCTCCAGGGCTGGAAGCCGTGGCAGATGGCACTGGTCCTGCTGCCGGCCGGCCTCATGGTGGTCATCATCGGCCCCAAGCTCGGCGCCCTGATGGAGCGGTTCGGCGTGACCAAGGTGCTGATGGTCGGGCTGGTCGCGTTCCTCCCCTGCTACCTGCTGATGCTCTTCATCGGCCCCGAGCCGGACCTCTGGCGGATCCTGCTGCCCGCGTCGGTGCTGTGGGGCGTGGGATTCGCGCTCAGCATCGCGACGCTGATGGTCGCCGGCACCAACGGGATCGCGGACGAGGAGCAGGGGCTCGCCGCCGGTCTGCTCAACAGTTCGCTGCAGGTCGGTGGCGCCTTCGGCCTCGCCGTCGTCACCGCGGTCATCATGCCCGGCACCGAGCTGTCGATGTTCTACCCCGGACTGGCGGTCATCCTCGGATTCGCCGTCCTCACCCTGATGGCACAGTTGACGCACCGTCAGAAATGATCCACCGGCGCGGCGGGCCCGGGACTCCGGCGGCCGCCGCGCCGGCCCCTACCGGACGACCGGCCGGTTTCCGTGCGCGGCACCGGCCCCACCGCCACCCGCCCCGGGCCCACCGCCGCCCGCCAGGGGTCAGGCGAACCGGGCCAGCTTCCGGCCCGCCGCCCGCGCCCACACCGCCGGGAGCTCCGCCCGCGCCGCACCGGCAGCCGCCAACTCCAGCCCGTACAGCACGCCGTACCCGAACACCTCGCCGGAACCGGGCGCCCGCTCCCGCAGCGCGGCCGCCGCCACCACCGCGTCCTGGTGCTCCCCGAGCACCTCCTGGACGGCCTTCATCCGCGCGACGTACCGCCGGGCGGCGCGGCCGGCCACCGGCTCCGCCGTCTCCCCGGCGTAGCGGGCCCGCTTGGCCGCCTTCCGTGCCTCGTGCAGCGCCGCGTCCCGCCCCGGGCCGCCGGCGGCCGCCAGCCGGATCCGCTCCGCCGTCCGCCGCTGCTCCCGGGCGGCCACCCGGGCCAGCTCCGGCAGGGCCGAGCGCCTCGCCCGCCCGCGCAACGGCGGAGCGGAGAGCAGCGCGGCCAGGCCGTCCGCCAGGGCGCGCCGCCGCGCGCTGTCCAGCGCCGCCACCACCTCCGGCCGGACCTTGCGGTACTCGGCCCGCCGCCACCGCTCCAGCCGCCCGACGAGCCGCTCCGGCCCGCACGGCGCCGGCAGCTCCCGGGCCCGCGCCACCAGTCGCTCGCCAAGCACCTCGCCGTCCCGGGCCCGGCCGAGGGCCGCCCCGAGCCAGCGCAGCTCGGCCACCAGCTCGTCGGTCGCGCCGGGCGCGAACAGCCGCCGGTACGTCCGCAGCGCGCTGCGCAGCCGCCGGCAGGCGACCCGCATCCGGTGCACCGCGTCCGGCTCGTCCGCCCGCACCGCGTCGTCCAGCCCGGCGAGCAGCCCGGCCTGCACCCCGATCCGGTCGAGCACCACCGCGCCCACGGTGCCGTCGGTCTCGGCCATGCGCGTTCACCCCTCCCGTCGGGGCCTGCGAAACGCCTTCCAGGCTAGCCCGCCGCCCCCGGACGGGCGCGGGGCCGAGCCGCCCGGGGGACGGAATCCGGCCGTCCCCGGATCAGGGCCTCAGCTGGAGCGCCAGCGACATCGTGTAGCCGACGAGGGCGGCGAAGAAGCAGACGGCGGTGGCGTGGCGCACGGTGAAGGGCAGACCGGAGAGCGAGGGGAAGAGGAGGACTGCGGTGCCGGCGGCCAGGTCGGCGATGTAGAGGCCGCCGGGCGGGACCACGCCGGTGGTGCGGGCCGCCCAGCCGGTGGCCACCAGGAAGCCGGTGAGCAGCACGAATCCGGAGAGCAGCCCGGAGCCGATGCTGGCGAGCGCGGGGTGCGGCTCGGGCGGCTCCTCCCCCTCGGGGAGGGCGGGGCGCAGCCGGTGGGCGACGGCGAGGGCCGTGACGGCGAGCGTCACGGCCGCGGCGGCACTGAGCAGGGGGCCAGGGTTCACCTGCGGCTCCTGGAGGTCGGGTGGTGGCCGAGGGCCGCGGCCAGCGCGGCCGGGACGAGGACGGTGAGGATCACGACGGTGGCCCAGACGGACGGCTCCAGTGCGGGCGGCGGCCCGCCGACCGGGGGCGGCGGGGGTGCGCCGACGATCGCGACCGTCGCGCTCGGAGCGGGGGGCGGCGGGCGGGTCGGCGTGGGGGTCCGCAAAGGGGTCGGCGGCGGGGCGGCGGTCGTGGTGATCGTGGTGGCGGTCGGAGCCGGGGCCGAGGTCCGGGCCGGAGCCGGTGCCGTACCGAGGTGCGGGGTGGACGACGGCGGTCCGGCCGGGGGCGGGTGCTGCGGCACGGCGGGGGCGGCGGACGCGGGTCCGGCCGGGGCGGGCACCGGGGGCGTCGGCGCGGCAGGCGACGGCGAGGACGTGTGCACCGGGACCGGGCAGTGCGTCGGCGGCGGGTGGACGGACGGCGGCTCGGGCGGCACGGGAGGCAAGGGCAGGTGCGGGAAGGGCGGAAAGGGAGGCAAGGGAGGCACGGGCAGGTGCGGGAAGGGCGGAAAGGGAGGCGTGGGCGGCATCGGCGGCATGGGCGGCACGGGAGGCAGCGGAACCGGCGGCGAAGGCGGCAGCGGCCCGTGCACCGGGGTGAGCGCGGCGGAGGCTGCGGGAGGACGCGGGTGCGCCCAGCCGGTGGCGTGGTCCATCGGCCGATTGTCGGATCGCCTCAGCCTCCGGCGGCAGTCCCTGACGCCCGCTCACC
This sequence comes from Kitasatospora sp. NPDC003701, assembly GCF_053587085.1. Lineage (NCBI taxonomy): Bacteria > Bacillati > Actinomycetota > Actinomycetes > Kitasatosporales > Streptomycetaceae > Kitasatospora > Kitasatospora sp. NPDC003701. The sequence continues at coordinate 102,855 of NZ_JBSFNM010000001.1, read as the reverse complement.
CCGCCTCCCCCGCCCAAACCCATCCCGCCGGTGAACTCCCCGCCCCCGTCGCGCAAACGAACGACCGATGACGGGCCATCTGTTCGGCGGCGACCGCTCACCGCCCGACGCACCCTCGTGCGGCGTGTAAGCGTCGTGGCATACTCCGGGTCATGACGACTTCCACCCCTGCGACCAGGGCCCTGCGGGCCGCGGTGTTCACCGCGCTCGCCGTGCCGCTGTCCGCGCTGGGCCAGGTCGTCATCACCGGTCGCCCGCTGCCGCTCGGCCTGGTGGCCGCCGCGACCGCGGTCGTCTTCCTGGTCGCGAGCGCACTGGCCGGCCGTGAGCGGCGGCTGCTGCACATCTCGGCCGTGCTGGTCCCGGTCGAGCTGCTGCTCAACACCACCTTCAACCTGGGCCAGGCCGGCTGCGGCCCGGTCCTGGGGGCGGAGCACGCCCCCGCACGCGGCATGAACCTGCTGGTCTGCGGCGGCGGTTCGGTGGACGGGTCGCTGTTCTCGGGGCCGTTGGGCCACGCCGGGCCGGTCGCACCCGCCGCCACCCAGCTGCTGGTCCTGCTGGTCCACCTGCTGATCGCGCTGGCCGCCGCCACCTGGCTCCGGCTGGGCGACGCCGCCCTCTCCGGCCTGGCCCGGGCCCTGCGCGCGCTGCGCCAGTCGGTCGCGGCCCCGCTGCGGGCGCTGGTCCTGCTGCTGGCGCCGGTGCCGGTCCGCCCGGTGCGGCGGGTGCCGCTGCCGGTCTCGGACCGGCCCCGGCCGCTCCGTGAGGCCGTGGTGCTCAGCCCCGCGCCGCGGCGCGGTCCGCCGGCCCTCGCGCCTGCCTGCTGACTCTCCCGGTCTCCGGCACCGCGCCCGGCCGTGCGGGGCTCCACGCCCTGACACCCGGCGCCCGGACACCCCGGACCGGCCCCGGGCCACCGCCCGGTCCCCGCAGGCAGCGCGCCGACTCCCGCGTTCACCGACCCGAGCCCCCTCGTGCCCCGCGGCGCCCCGCGCCGCGCCGGGGCGGGCACCCCGCGCGCAGACGCGCGCCGCGTCCAGGAGTTGACCCACCATGGCCCAGCCCACCGAACAGCAGCCCGGCCGCAAGCAGTCCCAGCGCGTCAGCGCCCGCGAGCGGATCCAGGAGGCGCAGCAGCGCGAGCGGCTCGCCGCCAAGCGCCGGCGGCGGATCGTCGTCGGCGTCTCGATCGTCGCGGTCCTCGCGCTGGCCGGCGGTACCACGCTGGCGATCAACGCGGCGGGCGGCGACAGCTCGTCCGCGTCCGCCGCCGCCGAGCCGACCGCCCTGGTCGTCCCGGCCAACACCACCGGCCCCGACGGCACCGTGATCGTCTACGGCAAGGCGGACGCCGCCCACACCCTGCAGGTGTTCGAGGACTTCCGCTGCCCGGTCTGCCAGAGCTTCGAGACGACCAACGGCGAGACCGTCAAGAAGCTGGCGGACGACGGCACGGTCAAGGTGGAGTACCACCTGGCCGCGTTCCTCGACAAGAACCTCGGCGGCAAGGGCTCGCGCACCGCGCTCGCCGCGGTCGGCGCGGCGCTCAACGAGGGCGTCGACAAGTTCAAGCAGTTCCACGACGTGCTGTACGCCAACCAGCCGGACGAGCGCGAGGACGGCTTCGGCGACGTCAACCACCTGCTGGACCTCGCCGGCCAGGTGCCGGGCCTGAAGTCGGACGCCTTCGTCAAGGCGGTCACCGAGCGCACCTACGCCCCGTGGGCGAAGAAGGTCGCGGACGCCTTCAACGACAGCGGGGTCACGGGGACGCCGACCGTGAAGCTGGACGGCAAGCCGATCACCCTGTTCAGCGGGAAGAACGCGGTGACGCCCGAGCAGTTCACCGCCCAGGTGAAGCAGGCCGCGGGCTTGCAGTGAGCACCACCGGCCCGGCCGATCACCCGGCCGGGCCGGCCCTTCACACCCACCGGAGTGCTCTGCCATGACCGCCCCGACCGCCGTGAACCGGCCCCGCCCCGTCTCCACCGCCACCGCCCCGCCGGGCCGTACGCCGATCGGCGCGGGCCGGGCGTTCGCCCTGCTGCTGTTCCTCGGCGGGCTCCTCGGACTGGCCGCCTCGGCCGTCCTGACCTTCGACAAGCTCCGCATCCTGGAGAACCCCTCCTACGTCCCCAGTTGCAACATCAACCCGGTGATCAGCTGCGGTTCGGTGATGCGCACCGAGCAGGCGGAGGTCTTCGGCTTCCCCAACCCGCTGCTCGGCCTGGCCGCCTTCGGCGCGCTGGCGGCGGTCGGCGCGGGGCTGCTGGCCGGCGCCGCCTACCGCCGCTGGTTCTGGCTGGGCCTGCAGGCGGGCACCCTGGCCGGCGTCGTGTTCGTGCACTGGCTGATCGGCCAGGCGCTGTACGACATCGGCGCGCTCTGCCCGTACTGCATGGTGGTCTGGGCGACGGTGGTGCCGCTGTGCTGGTACACCACGCTGCACAACCTGCGCTCCGGGGTGATCCCGGTGGGCCTCCGGCTGCGACCGGTGGTCCGGGAGGCCGCCCGCTACCACTGGGCGCTGCCGGCGCTGTGGGCCGCCGTGATCGCGCTGCTGATCCTGAACCGGTTCTGGTACTACTGGAGCACCCTGCTCTGAGCCCGCGCCCGCCGCGCCGTCGCCCCGCCGGACGGCGACTACCCGAAGACCGCCCGGCGGAAGGCGTTGCGCAGGTCGGTCAGCGGCTGGATCTCGCGGCCGTAGTGCACCTTGTTGGTCAGCAGCAGCGCCCAGCGGCCGAGCCGGCGGGAGACCCAGATCCCGGTGCCGGTGAAGCCGTAGTGGACGAAGGTGCCCTCGGCGGGGTCGGTGCCGGGGGCGCAGAGCCAGGACAGCCCGCGGGCGGGAGCGAGCCCGCCGGTCTGTTCGCGCAGCGACTCGGCGGTCCAGGGACCGGCCCAGGGCAGTGCGGCCGGCGGGTCGAGCAGCGCGGTGAGGAAGCGTTCGAGGTCGCGGGCGGTGGAGAAGGCGCCCGCGTTGCCGGAGACGCCACCGAGCAGCCGGGCCGACGGGTCGTGCACCACCCCGCGCAGATGGGCTCCGGTGGCCCCGTCGTACTCGGTGGGCGCGGTGCGGACCGTTTCCGCCGGGCCGAGCGGGCCGAACCGGGTGTCGGTCATGCCGAGCGGCCCCCAGACCTGCCGCTCGGCGAGCACGTCGAGCGGGGCACCGGCCAGGTCCTCGACGAGGTGGCTCAGCAGGACGGCGGCGCGGTCGGTGTACTCGACGGCCGTCCCGGGCGGGCGGTACAGCGGGGCGGCGAGGATGCCGGCCAGGATCGCCTCCCGGTCCCGGCCGTAACGCTGCTCGAACTCGGTGCGCAGCGGCATCCCCGCCGTGTGCGTGAGGAGTTGACGGACCGTCACCGATCCGGTCGGCCGCCCGTCGGCCGGTGGCCAGTACGTGCCGAGCGGGCGGTCGAGCGGGAGGCGGCCCGCCTGCCACAGGGCGCCGGCGCAGGGCCAGAGCGCGACGATCTTGGTGAGGCTGGCGAGGTCGAAGAGCGTGTCGGGCCCCATCTCCAGCCGCCCGTACGGGCCTTGGCCGAGCACGCCGGCGCCTCCGCGCCCGCGCACACCGCCCGCGTCGCCGACCGCCCAGACGCCGCCCGCCCCGACTCCGCCCAGCCCGGCCGTCACCAGCCGCTCCAACTCCCCGCCGGGGGCGGCGAGCACGGCCGGCGGGTCGGGGGCGGCGGCGCGTCGCGGCTGCTCGTCCATGCCTGCCCCCGCCCGCTCGGCCACCGGTCCGCCGGGAGCCTACCCAGCGGGCGGGCGGTCAGACGGCGGGCGCGCCGCCGAACTCCTTGCCGAGGCAGATGCTCTGCGGGTGGTCGCGGTAGATGCCGAACTTCTGGATCGGGTCGTACCCCTCGGAGCCGTAGAGGGCGACCGCCTCGGGCTGCTCGGTGCCGGTCTCCAGGACGAACCTGGTCCGCCCGGCCTCGGCGGCGGTCTGCTCCAGCCGGCGCAGCACCGTCCGCGCGAGGCCGCGCCCGCGGGCGGCGGGGACGACGAACATCCGCTTCAGCTCGGCGTCGCCGTCCCGCAGCCCGTGCGGGCCGGCCTGCTTGGCGCGCCAGCCGCCGCAGGCCACCGGTGCGCCGTCGAGGTAGGCGATCAGGAACAGGCCGGCCGGCGGCTCGAAGTCGTCGGGGTGCAGCGCCGTGAGGTCGCCCTCGCCGTAGCGGCGCACGTACTCCTCCTGCACCTCCGCCGAGAGTCGCTGGGCGTCCGGGTGGCCGTAGCCGGTGACCCGGATCTCGATGCTGTCGCCCTTGCTGTCCCGCGCGCCGGCGGTCCCGGTGATGCTCTCCATGGTTGAAAAGCCTACGACCTCGCGTCAGCGGCCCTCGAACCGGGCGACCAGCTCGTCCTTGCCGAACATCCGGGCGGTGTCGACGGCGGACGGGGTGCCGGCGGACGGGTCGGCGCCGCCGGCCAGCAGGGCGGTGAGGACGTCCTCGGCGCCCTTGAAGACGGCGCCGGCCAGCGGGGTCTGACCCCGGTCGTTGGCCCGGTTCGGGTCGGCACCGCGGGCCACCAGGGCGGTGACGGTGGCGGCGTGGCCGTGGTACGCGGCGAGCATCAGCAGGGTGTCGCCGCGGTCGTTGGTGAGGTTGGCGGGCGCACCGGCGTCGACGTAGGCGGCGAGGGCGTCGGTGTCACCGGCCCGGGCCGCGTCGAAGAGCTTCCCGGCCAGCGCGATCACCTCGGCGTCCGGGGCGTCGGCGGGCTGCTGGTTGGCGGCGTCGGTCATGGCGGGCCTCTCCTGGGCGTTCTCGGGCGCCCCGGGCTCTCCCGGGGGGCTTCTCGGTCTGTCGGTCGCGCGTACCGCACCGTAGCGGCCCGGTACGCGGACGATCCAGCACGCGTCCGGTACGCGGACGGCGGCGGATTGCGGCATTCCCCCGCACGACACGCGAGCGGGAAGGTTTCGCAGCCATTCGAGCGAACTTCCCGGTGCCCCCGGAAGCTTCCCGGCCACCCGCCGGGAATGCCTCGCCGCACCGGTACGCGGGGCCACCCGGCCCCCGTTCCGGGCGGTTCGCATACCCCCACCCGGCCCGCAGGCCGGTATTGGCCGAGAAAACCACCCATTTGCACCGTTCCATCATCTATTACTTTTTGTCACGATTAGGGCACTTTCCGTGACACTGTCCCTGTCCCCCTCCCCGAGGAGCAGACTGTGATCCTCTCGATTTCCGGCATCGTCCTGTTCGGCACCATCGCCTTTCTCTTCTTCCGCAGGGACGGACTAAAGGTCTCCCACGCCATCGTCTGCGCCCTGTTCGGCTTCTACGTCGCCGGTTCCTCGATCGCTCCGAGCATCACCGCGGGCGGCGCCAGCCTGGCCAGCCTGCTCGGCGGCCTCAAGTTCTAGCGCGGCCACTCCCCCGTACGGGCCCGGGCGCGGATCCCACCGCCCCGGGCCCCGTCGTACACCCGCAGCCGACCCCCCTGAACCCGACCCGTCCCACTCGCCCGGGGAGCCAAGGAATGCCGCTCAACCGCCACCTCACCAAGGGCCGCGACCTCGCCCGCACGGCCGGCGACCACGCCTCCGACATGTTCGCCCCGCTGACCGTCCTCGGGCGCGGGATGCGCCACCACGTCGCCTGGGCCAAGAGCCGCTGGCAGGCCACCCCGAAGGAGCGGCGCGGGCCGACGATCTTCCTGACCGCCGCCATGCTGCTCGGCATCTACCTGCTGCCGCACGGGCTGCTGTTCGCCCTGATCGCCCTGATGGCCAGCGCCGCCTGGAACGGGCGCTCCCCCAAGGCCCCGCCGGCCCCGCCCGAGCCGGACGTCGCCGACGTCAAGCTCACCGCCCTGTACGCCGCGCTGACCCCGTACCTGTCCGGGCCCGACGACCTCGCCCCGCTCTACCACCACGAGGGCGCCTACAAGGACGTCTTCGGCTCCTGGGAGTTCGACGGCGAGGGGCGGCTCTCCCGGCTGGAGCTGGTCTACCCGGCCTACTTCACCGACACCGAGCCCGCCGCCCGGGCCCGGATCGAGCAGGTCGTCCAGGGCAAGGCGGGCCGCGCGCGGGAGTACCGCTTCGACTGGGACGAGGAGTCCAACCGGCTGCGGATCGCCGCGCTGGCCCCGCTGCCCACCGACATCGCGGCCCAGCGCTTCGTCACCACGCCCGGCGAGATCGTGCTGGGCTTCACCGACGAGGACGGCAGCGCCCGGACCATCCCGGTGGGCCAGGGCGGCACGATCGCCCAGCAGCCGCCGGTGGTCTGGCGCACCGGCCCCCGCTCGGGCGAGCCGCACCTGCTGGCGCTCGGCGTGACCGGCTACGGCACCTCCAGCCTGATCCGCTCGATCGCGCTCCAGGCACTGCCCTTCGGCGACCTGGTGGTGATCGACGGCGCCGGCACCGGCGAGCACGCCTGCCTGGTCAACCGGCCCGGCGTGCACACCGTGGAGACCAGCCTGCACGGCGCGCTGGCCGCACTGGAGTGGGCCGCCCAGGAGACCGAGCGCCGGCTGACCGCGCTCAACGCCGCCCGGCACGAGGGGACGGCGCCGCCCGAGGACGTCACCCGGCCGCTCTGGCTGCTGCTCGACCACCCGACCGAGCTGAGCGAGCTGGCCCACGCCGAGGGCCGGCCGGACCCGCAGGACCTGCTGGAGCTCCCGCTGCGGCACGGCCGGGCCGCCCGGGTCACCGTGGTGATCGCCGACGACATCGAGGCCCGGGACCGGATCACCCCGACCGTCCGGGTCACCACCCGGGCCCGCGTCCTGCTCGGCCCGACCGGTCCCGAGGAGGGCTACGCCGCACTCGGCGCGCCGCTGGACATCGTGCCCGCCGCGCACGCCCCGGCCGGCCGCGGCTACGCCCGGATCGGCACCGGCACACCCGTCCGCCTCCAGGTGCCGGCCACCGTCGACCCGCTGGACGAGGAGGCCCCGGCCCAGCTGCGCGAGGCGGTGATCGCCCTGCTCCCGCACCGCGACACCCGGACGGAGGCGGCCGCACCGGCCGACGTCCCGCCGCGCCCGGCCGGCCCGCCGGCCGTGCCGCCGGCCGAGCCGGTCCAGCAGCCGCGGCCGGTCGAGCTCGGCAAGGAGCACACCCCCCTGCGGTTCCGTCCACTGGCCTGAACGGGTCGGCCCGGGGCGGGGCGGCGTACGCCGACGGAACCCGCCCCGGTACGCTCGTGGTGGAAAGGCCGACCGATCACCAGATGTGAAATAGGTGACACCTGGGGTGATATCCACGGCCAGATGTGACAAATCGGGCGCCGATGGGTACAAACAGGGGCGGCACGACAGACGACGCATGTCCCGGGACGGGAATCTTCGTCGGAAGCCGAGCGTTGACCGAACGACGAAGAACAGCGACCACTAGTCCTGTGGGCCATAAGCCCGGGAGGCACGATTCATGAGCGAGCGAGCTCTCCGCGGCACGCGACTCGGGGCCACTAGCTACGAGACCGACCGTGGTATCGATCTGGCTCCCCGCCAGACCGTCGAGTACGCATGTCAGAACGGACACCGATTCGAGGTTCCTTTCTCGGTCGAGGCGGAGATCCCCTCGGCCTGGGAATGCCGCTTCTGCGGCCAGGAGGCAGTACTTCTCGACGGTGACGAACCTGAGGAGAAGAAGACCAAGCCCACGCGTACCCATTGGGACATGCTGATGGAGCGCCGCACGCGCGAGGAGCTGGAGGAGGTGCTGGCCGAGCGGCTGGCCGTTCTCCGCTCCGGAGGGATGAACCTCGCGGTACACCCGCGGGACACCCGTAAGAGCGCCTGACACCCCGCTCCCGCCCCGGCGGGAGCACGCGAAAAGGGACCCTGGCCCCCAGGGTCCCTTTCGCGTGTTCGCAGGTGGGGCGGTGCGGCACCGGCGAAACACGCGGCCGCCCGGGGCATCGTGCCCCGGGCGGCCGCGGATCTCCGCAGCTTCTCGGTCAGCCCTTCAGCGGCGGCCGGTAGGCGGTGTCCGGGCCCTGCGGGCCGACGCCCGGCTCGACCACCTCGCCCTGGATCACCTTGCCGTCCGGGCGGTGGATGCGCAGCTGCTCCTGCAGCCGCACCGCGTCCGCGAGCGGGTCGGCGCCGACGCCCGCGGTGCTGCGCAGCGCCTTGTCCGCGAACCGGCGCCCGGCGGCCCGCCAGAGCGCCCGGGTCGGCGGGAAGAGCAGGGTCAGCGCCAGCGCGTCCGAGAGGAAGCCCGGCAGCATCAGCAGCAGGCCCGCCAGGACGGTCATGCTGGTGCCGGTCTGCGGCTGCTGCGACTTCGGGTCCCGGCTCTGGTCGATCGCGGCCGAGAAGGCCTTCAGCCCCGCGCGCTTGATCAGCGAACCGCCGATCACCGCGCCGGCGATCAGCAGCAGGACGACGGTCAGGCCGCCCAGCCACGAGCCCACCTGGACCAGCAGCCAGATCTCCAGCACCAGCCAGGCGGTGACCACCAGCGGGAGCACCCGGCGGAGCTTTCCGCGCCGGGCCTGAGGGGCAGGGGTAGCTTGCTGGGTCACGGTACGAATCCACTCCATAGCGGTGCTCTGCGCGCCGCACGGGAGGTCCGGGCCGGCTACGGCACCACCTGGTCCAACGATCCGCCGGCGGCCCGTGTTCCGAGCCCCGAACGGAGACCGGCGGGCGAGTGCCCCGGCCCGGAGCCGCAGCGCCGCCGACCGTCGCCGCCGGGCCGGGAGGGCCCGGCGGCGAGCGGGCGAGTCAGCTTCCCGCAACCCGGCGGCGGCCGATCAGCACGGCCGCGCCGCAGGCCAGCAGGCCCGCCACGGCCAGCGTCCACTCGGGCACGGCACCCACCCGGTCGGCCACCGTGGTGCCGTCGCGCAGCGGCACGACGGCGGACAGCTCGGCGGCGGTCAGCTCCTCGGTCCGCTGGACCACCGAGCCGTCGGGGGCGATCACCGCGCTGATCCCGCTGGTGGCGGCGATCAGCACGGCCCGGCCGTGCTCGACGGCGCGCAGCCGGGACATCGCGAGCTGCTGCTCGGGCTGGCCGGTCTTGGCGTAGGTCGCGTTGTTGGTCTGGACGACGAGCACCCGGGCGCCCTTGTCGACGGTGTCGCGGACGATCTCGTCGTACGCCACCTCGAAGCAGATGACGTCGCCGATCCTGGCCGGGCCCAGCTGCATGACGCCGTTGTGGTCGCCGGGGTAGAAGTCGCGGGCGACCCGCTGGAGGCGGGTGATCACCTTGGAGAGCTGGTCGCGGAACGGCACGTACTCGCCGAACGGGACGGGGTGCTGCTTGGTGTAGGAGGCGCCGGGGCCGGTCTTCGGGTCCCAGACGATGCCCTCGTTCTGGACGTGCTGCTCGTCCGGGCCGTCGACCAGGGTGCCGACCAGGGTGGGCACGCCGACCGCCTTCACGGCGTCGTCGATGCGCCGGTAGGCCAGCGGGTCGCTGAACGGGTCGAGGTCGGAGGAGTTCTCCGGCCAGATCACGATGTCCGGCTTCTCGACCTTGCCGGCCTTGATGTCGGCGGCGAGCTTCTCGGTGGCGGCGGCGTGGTTGTTGAGGACCATCATCGGGCGGCCGAGGAAGTCCATGCCCGGGTTGGGCACGTTGCCCTGGATCAGGGCGACCTTGACGGTGTCGGCGGGCGCGGTGGGCACCGGGACGGCGTAGCCGGCCAGCAGGGCCGCGACGGCGCCGAGCGCGGCCAGCGCGGCGGCCCGGGGCGCCCGGCGGGGCCCGCGCAGCCGCAGGGCCGCCCAGGCCAGCAGGGCGCCGGACAGCGCGACCGCGAAGGTCACCAGCGGGGCGCCGCCGATCGCGGCGAGCGGGGTGAACGGGGTGGCGGTGTTGGCGAAGGCGAGCCGGCCCCAGGGGAAGCCGCCGAGCGGCAGCCGGTCGCGGGCCCACTCCTGGGTGACCCAGAGGCAGGCCGCCCAGAGCGGCCACCCGGGCAGCCGGGAGGTGAGCGCGAGGCCGGAGCCGAGGGCCGCCAGGAAGAGCGCCTCGATCACCGAGAGGCCGACGGTGGCGTCCCAGCCGACCACCCGCAGCCAGCTGAGCAGCAGCAGGAAGAACGGCAGGCCGAAGGCGAAACCCGTCCAGGCGGCCTGCCGGGCGGTGCGGCCCAGGGTGAGCAGCGAGAGCGCGGCGACGCCGACCAGCGAGAGCGGCCAGAGGTCGAACGGCGGGAAGGAGAGGGCGAGCAGCAGCCCGGCGAGCACGGCCAGGCCGGTGCGGGGCAGCCCGGCCCGGACCTTGGCGAGGGCGCGGGCGGCCCGGCCGGGGGCGGCGGGCGTCACCGACGCCTCGGGGAGGGCATCCGGCCGCTCCTGTGTGACGGGCAGTGCCACCGGCGCACCATTCTTCCTGGTCGGGCTGTCCGCGCTTGTCGGTCCGTTCGCGCGTTCTTCACCGTCCGTTGAGTTCGGACGCTGTGCGAAGACGGTACCCCGGAACCGGCGGTACGCGTGAGGCCGGGTGGACCGCCGGACAGCGGGCTCCCCGGCCCCGGGGCGCGGCCTCAGCGGGGGCTGTAGCGCACCGCGCGCAGCGGCCAGTCGGCGGCGAGCCAGGCCGACACGGCGCGGTACAGCGGGGCGTCCAGCTCGGCGCGGTCGGCGCGGACCCAGGAGCTGACCCGCGTGGTGGCCGGGTCCTCGCGGTCCGGGTGGATGTAGATGCAGCCGACGACGGCGTCCCCGGGGCTCTCCAGCACGGTGTAGGTGAAGGCGCGACGGTGCTCGAAGTCGGCGGCGTGCCGGCGCAGGTCGGCGAGGTTCCGCTCCGGCGTCATGCCCTCGGCGGGCGGCCAGCCGCCGGTCCAGCCCGCGGTGGCGTGGATGTGGTCGATGCTCGACGTCCAGGCGGCGAGGTCGGAGTCGTTGTGCTGTTCGCCGAGGGGCTCCAGGCGGAACCCCTCGGCGGCGAGGGTGCGGGGGACGACGAAGTCGGCGGGTACCAGCGGATGATCACTCATGCCGGTCAACCTGGGCCTTGCGGGCCGGCCGGCTCACCCGGATGTGCCGCGCGACCCCGTCCACCGCGCACGCGTGGCTCAGCGCGCGGCCCGGTGGTCCGCTGCCTCGTGGACGGTCCGGCCGCGGACCACCGTGCGCAGGCAGACCGGGAGCGGGCGGCCGGGGGTGAGGTCGGGCAGGCCGGGGGTACCGGAGCGCGGGTCGGTCGACCAGCCGGCCACCCGGGAGTCGGGGGCCTGCACGACGAGCTCGTCGGCGGCCCAGACCGCGTAGCTGGCGATCGCGCCGGGGACGAGGACGCCGTCCTGGTCGCGGCCGATCGCCCGCCAGCCGCCCCGGGTGTGGGCGGTGAAGGCGGCGCGGGCCGAGATCCGGTGGTCGAGGGTCCGGTGGAAGGCCGCCGCCCGGACGGTGCCCCAGGGGTCGAGCGGGGTGACCGGGGCGTCCGAGCCGAAGGCCAGCGGGACGCCGGCCCGCAGCAGCGCGGCGAACGGGTTGAGCGCCGCGGCGCGCTCGGCACCGAGCCGCTGGACGTACATGCCGTCCGGGCCGCCCCAGGCGGCGTCGAAGGCGGGCTGCACGGAGGCGGTGAGACCGAGCTCGGCGAAGGCCGCGACGGACGCCTCGTCCAGCGCCTCGGCGTGCTCCACGCGGTGGCGCTGCGCCTTGACGCGGTTGGCGCCGACCCGCTCGCCGGCCGCCCGGACGCCCGCGATGACGGCGCCGACGGCGGCGTCGCCGATGGCGTGGAAGCCGGCCTGCAGCCCGGCCTCGGTGCAGGCGGCGACGTGGTCGGCGACCTGCTCGGCACTCAGGTAGGAGGTGCCGGTGTGGTCGGCGTCGGCGTACGGGCTGTGCAGGCAGGCGGTGTGCGAGCCGATCGCGCCGTCGACGAAGAGGTCTCCGCCGGCGCCCACCGCGCCGAGCCGGCGGGCGGTCTCGACACCCCCCAACTCACCCCAGTAGCCGAAGACTTCGGGCCCCTCGCCGTCGGCGGCGAGGGCCAGCAGGGCGGCCAGGTCCTGCTCCGAGGAGATCTCCGGGCCGGCGCACTCGTGCAGCGCGCCGATGCCGAGCTCGGCGGCCCGGGCCAGGGTCGCCCGCTGGGCGCGCCGGCGCTGCTCGGGGGTGAGCCGGGAGAGCGCGGTGCGCCGCACGGCGTGGTGGGCGTCGCGGGTGAGCGGGCCCTCGGCGGCGAAGCCGGGCCGGTCGGCCAGGCCGTCAGTGAGCGTGCGCAGCGCGGTGGTGGCCAGCGCGGAGTGCACATCGGTGCGGGAGAGGTAGACGGCGGCGCCCCCGGCGGCCGCGTCCAGCTCGGCGAGCGTCGGCGGGCGGCCCTCCGGCCAGCCGGTCTCGTCCCAGCCGTGGCCGATGAGCACGCCGCCCGGCTCGGGCCGGGCCGCCACGAAGGCGGCGACGGCGTCCAGGGCGGCGGCGAGCGAGGGCAGACCGGTGAGGTCGAGGCCGGTGAGCGCCAGTCCGGTGGCGGTGGCGTGCACATGGGCGTCGACGAAGGCGGGGGTGACCAGGGCGCCGTCGAGTTCGACGATCTCGTCGGCCGAGTCCGCGTACGCCTCGGCGGCGCCGTCGCTGCCGACCCAGGCGACGTGCTCGCCCTCGACGAGCATCGCGGTGGCGAAGGGGTCGGCGGGGCTGTAGACGGCGCCGCCGCGCAGCAGCACGGTCCGTGGGCCCCTCCTGCCCGAGGGCGGGCAAGGAGGGAGGGTGCGTTCGGTCATGGCGCTGAGAGCCTCCGGCAGACGGGGGTGGGTGATGGGGCGGGAGCCGGGCCGGGCAGGGCGGGGGACGGCCCGGCGGCGGAGCACGACGACGCGGTCCGGGCGGGGGCCGTCGGCCGGCGACGCCGCTCCCCGTGCGCCGGAGGCTCCGGCCCCGCGGCTCCCGGGGGTCCGGTCAGAGCTTGGGAGGCCTCGCCTCGTAGGGCGTGGAGAGCACCACGGTGGTGCGGGTGGAGACGCCGGCCGCGCTGCGGATCCGGGCCAGCAGGTCCTCCAGGTCGCCGGGGGCGCCGACGCGGACCTTGAGGATGTAGTTCTCGTCCCCGGCGACGCTGTGGCAGGCCTCGATCTCGGGCAGCCCGGCGAGGCGTTCGGGGGTGTCGTCGGGCGCGCTGGGGTCGAACGGCTTGACCGAGATGAACGCGGTCAGCGCCAGATCGACCGCGTCCGGGTCGACGATCGCGGTGTAGCCGCGGATCACGCCGCGCTGCTCCAGCCGGCGCACCCGCTGGTGCACCGCCGAAGTGGACAGGCCGGTCGCCTTGCCCAGGTCCGTGTAGCTCATCCGGCCGTCCTCGAGGAGCAGCTGAACGATGCGTTGGTCGAGATCCTCCACAAGGCGCAAACCTACCCGGTCGGGGGCGCGCGCGACGCCACCGCGGGCGCGCACGGTGTCACTCGCGGTCGTACGGGGTGCCGGGCGGGCACATGCCGGGCGAATGTGGCGAAGGACACACCCGGTGCATCACAGTGCACCGGCCTGCAGGGTTATGAGTCCGTATCGGCGGGAAGTGCTGGTTGTGGCCCCGGGCGACCACGCCGGGCCCGATCCGAGGGGGATCACCATGCGTGCAACTGACCAGCATTCGCTGAGCGCCGACGACACCCACGATCTGACCGGCCGCGAGGATCTCGCGGTCCCCCACGACCTCGCACCGGGGGTGGATCCGGGCGAGGGCGAGACCTGGGAGATCTTCCGGGTGCACTGCCCCGAGTGCCGCCGCCCGATCGCCCTGGTGGGCGACGAGGAGAGACTGCCGCAGCACGCCGTGCTGCCGACGGCCTGGCACCCCTTCTCGCCCGCGCTCTGCCCGGGTTCGGGCGCGCCGGCGGACGACCTCGCGGAGGTGGAGTCGGCGGAGGACGCCGAGGCCGCGGGCCTGGAGGCGCTGCTGGCCCTCCCGTCCGAACTCGACTGGCGCACCCAGCCGTTCTCCCACGCGGTGGCGCACCGCCCGGTGCAGACGGCGCCCGCGCCGGCCATCCCGCAGCAGCGCAGCCGTCTCGTCCGGCGCTGACGGCCGTTCCCGCCCCGGGGGTTGACCGGCCGTCAGTTCTCGGTCGATCCCCGGCGGGAAGATGCCTCCGGGCGCCACTCCGCACCCTGGAGTGACGCCCGGAGGCCGTTTTCGGGGGCCGTCAGCCCGCCGTGAGGTGGCGGCCGATCACCAGGCGCTGGATCTGGTTGGTGCCCTCGACGATCTGCAGCACCTTGGCCTCGCGCATGTAGCGCTCGGCGGGGAAGTCCTGGGTGTAGCCGTAGCCGCCGAGCACCTGGACGGCGTCGGTGGTGACCCGCATCGCCGCGTCGGTGCAGAACAGCTTGGCCATCGCCGCCTGCTTGGAGAACGGCCGGCCGGCGTCGCGCAGGCGGGCGGCGGCCAGGTAGAGCGAGCGCCCGGCCTCGATCTGGGTGGCCATGTCGGCGAGCATGAAGGACAGGCCCTGGAACTCGGCGATCGGCCGGCCGAACTGGCGGCGGGTGCCCGCGTACTCGACCGCGAGGTCGAGCGCGGCCTGGGCGACGCCGATCGCGCAGGCCGCGATGCCCAGCCGGCCGGAGTCCAGGGCGGCGAGCGCGATCTGGAAGCCCTGGCCCTCGGTGCCGATCAGCCGCTCGCGGTCGACCCGGGCGCCGTCGAAGTGCAGCTGCGCCGTCGGCGAGGAGCGCATGCCCATCTTGTGCTCCGGCGGCGCGGCCGAGAGGCCGGCCACCCCGGCGGGCACCAGCAGGCAGCTGATGCCGCGCGCGCCCGGCTCGCCGGTGCGCACCAGGGCGCTGTAGAAGTCGGCCTCCCCGCCGTGGGTGATCCACGCCTTGGTGCCGCTGACGACGTACTCCTCGCCGTCCAGGTCGGCGCGGGTGCGCAGCGCGGCGGCGTCCGAGCCGGACTGCGGCTCGGAGAGGCAGTAGGCGCCGAGCTGCTCGCCGGAGAGCATGCCGGGCAGCCAGGCGGCGCGCTGCTCGTCGTTGCCGAAGCCGGCCAGCGCGTGGCAGGAGAGGGTGTGCACGCTGACCCCGAGGCCGACCGCCAGCCAGCCGCCCGCGAGCTCCTCCAGGACCTGGAGGTAGACCTCGTACGGCTGGTCGCCGCCGCCGTACTTCTCCTCGTACGGGAGGGAGAGCAGACCGGCCTCGCCGAGGGTGCGGAAGAGCTCGCGCGGGAAGCGGCCGGCGGCCTCGTCCTCCGCGGCGCGCGGCTGGATCTCGCGCTGGACCAGGTCCCGGGTGAGGCTCAGCAGTTCACGGGCCTCGTCGGTCGGCAGCTGGCGTTCCACGGCGTTCGCAGGGGACGGGGTCATGGCGGCTGGTCGCCTCCTCGTTCGGGCACCGGGCCCTGGTGTGGCGGGCCCGACGCGGGTGTGGCACGTCGGCCCGACCGGCACCGGGTTACGGTGAACGGCCGTTCACATGCGTGGCGAAGTGAGTATGCCCGATCCCGGCGCTGCCGTCACGACCTGCGGAGAATCACTGTCCGTCCTGGCGTGCGGGCCACCGTAGGGTTGCCGATGTGGCGTCTTCCGAAACCTCCAGAACCCCTCCGGGCGAACCGCCGGTCCCCGCGGCCGACGACGCGTCCGGCCCGCGCGGCGCGGCAGCCGGCCCGCGCGACGCCCACGACCCGCTCGGCCGCCACGACCTGCTCGACCCGCTCGACCCGCTCGCCGCACTCGCCGCCGAGTTGCGCGCGCTGGCGCCGTCCTGCGGCCCGGTCCGGCTGGTCGCGGTGGACGGGCACGCGGGCTCCGGCAAGACCACCTTCACCGCCCGACTGGCCGCCGCGCTCGGGGGTGCGCCGGTGGTGCACCTGGACGACCTGGCGACGCACGCCGAGCCGTTTGGCTGGACGGAGCGGCTGCGCGCGCAGGTGCTGGACCCGCTGGCGGTCGGCCGGGGCGCCACGCACCAGGTGTACGACTGGACGCTGGGCCGCTTCGCGGGCACGGCGGCGGTGCCGCTCGCCCCGGTGGTACTGATCGAGGGGGTCGGCGCCGGACGGCGGGCGATGCGGCCGCGGCTGGCCCGGCTGATCTGGATGGAGCTGGCGGCCGAGGACGCCCGGCGGCGCGGCGAGGAGCGGGACGGACCGGCGCTGGCGGAGTTCTGGGCGGGCTGGGCGCGGGCCGAATCGGCACATTTCGCAGCCGACCCCAGCCGCCCGTACGCCGCCACGACCGTGGACGGAGTGACCGGACGGATCTCGCCGGGCACCCTCGGTGAACCTTCAACAAGCCCTTGACCTGCGATATCGCCAGGACTTAGGTTCTCCCCAGTTGCCGAAGTTGTTGATCGCGCACCATCGGACTCGGCATCCCCGGCTTGTTCCCCCGTGAGCCGGGGGTGCCGTCCCCCTCCCGCCGTCCGGCCCCCGCTCGCACCGGGCCGAAGCCCGGCCGGAGCCGCACCGGCACCCAACCGCCGCGCGCCCGATCGTATTTGACTCCGTGCGGCACTCTTCCGGATCAGCGCCGCGCCGGTACGATTCCTGGAGGCGCATATGCGCCCCGGGGGCTATCGACGACCGGCCGGCTTCTCCGCACTTCGAATCGCCGACCGAGCCCCGAGGCACACCGCGGGGGGCGTGAGTGACGACGGTGGACAGTTCCGACGGCAACAACACGGGCGGCCCGGCTCCGAACCGGCTCGCCGACCGCGCCTGGCTGCGTGCCATGGACGCCTACACGGCGGGTGCGTACGCCCGCGCCGAGGAGGAGTTCCGCGCGGCCGTGCGGCTGGATCCGGGGATGGCCGACGCCTGGCTGGGCCTGCACGCCCTGCGCAGCGACACCTCCGGCGCGCTGCTCGCGATGTACCGCCACCGGAAACGTTTCGGCGAGCAGCGCCGGCTCCACCGGCGCCCGCTCAGCTCCTGGTACTGGCTGGGCTGGTGGGTGCAGCCCGTCCTGGAGGACGGCCGCGACCTGGCGCTGGCGCATGCCTCGCACTGGCTGGACGGCCGCCATCTCGCCGAGCTGGACAAGGCGTTGGAGCAGTGTCCGCTCCCCGAGGAGGACCCTTCGGCGCGCTTCCTGCACGCGTGCCGCTCCTACCTGCTCAAGGACTGGGAACAGCTGATCCGGGACACCGACCGGCTGCTGGACGACCCGCTGCTCGGTATCGAGGCCGGGCTCTTCGCCGGCATGGCGCGCGTGCGGCTGGACATGTGCGCCCAGGCGCAGGCACCGCTCGCCGCCTCGCTCGCCCGCTGCCGCTCCGAGCAGCCCCAGCGCAAGGAGCTCCGGTACTGGCTGGCGCGGGCCTACGAGGGGGCCGGGCGCAGCGCCGCCGCGCTGCCGCTCTACCGGGCGGTGCACCGGGCCGATCCGGCCTTCATGGACACCGCCGCGCGGCTCGCCGCGATCTCGGCCGAGGACGGGGTGGTCGACGCCCTGCTGGACGCGGTCGGCGGCCTCGGCCGCGAGGCCGGGAAGCCGGCGGGCGGCGAAGACGGCTTCGACGCCCTGTCGTTGGGCCTGGACACGGTGGGCGTCGAGGAGTCGGAGCTGGACCCGGCGGCGCTGGAGGCCTCGGGGTGCGAGGCGTCCGGGCTCGACACCGCCGGGCTCGACACCGCCGGGTTCGAGCCGTTCCAGGCCGAGGCGTTCCCGGCCGAGCCCTACCCCGGCGAGCCCTACCCCGGCGAGCCGTTCCCCGGTGAGCCGTTCCCCGCCCAGGCCTTCCCGGCCGGGGCCGGTGGGCCGGCCGTGCCGGAGCCGCCGGCCGAGGGGGTGACACCCGACCGGGAGGCCCTGCCGCCGCTGCCCGCCGGCGAGCGGTCCGGCTCGCCGCTGCCCCCGCCGTACCCCGCAGCCGCCTCGGCCGGCCCCGCCGTACCCGTCCGGGGCGAGGCGCTGAGCAGACCCGCGGGCGGCGGCCCAGCACCCGCCGAACGGGGCGGCGACGAGCGCGAGTTGGACGCGGCGCTGGCCGAACTCTCCCGGATGGTCGGCCTGGAGCCGGTCAAGCGGCAGGTCAGGGCGCTCTCCGCACAGCTGCGGATGTCGCGGCTGCGGGCGGCGCAGGGGCTGCCGGTGCAGCCGCCCAAGCGCCACTTCGTCTTCTCCGGCCCCTCCGGCACCGGCAAGACCACCGTGGCACGCATCCTCGGGCGGGTCTTCCACGCCCTCGGACTGCTCTCGGGGGACCACCTGGTCGAGGCCCAGCGGGCCGACCTGGTGGGCGAGTTCCTCGGCCAGACGGCCGTCAAGGCGAACGAGCTGATCGACTCCGCGCTGGACGGCGTGCTCTTCATCGACGAGGCGTACAGCCTCTCCAACTCCGGCTACAGCAAGGGCGACGCCTACGGCGACGAGGCACTGCAGGTGCTGCTGAAGCGGGCCGAGGACAACCGCGACCGGCTGGTGGTGATCCTGGCCGGCTACCCGGAGGGCATGAACCGGCTGCTCGCCACCAACCCCGGCCTCAACTCCCGCTTCACCACCCGGGTCGACTTCCCCAGCTACCGCCCCGGCGAGCTCACCGCGATCGGCGCCGCGCTGGCCGACCGGGACGGCGACGGCTGGGACGAGGACGCCGCCGAGGAGCTGGCCAGCATCTGCACCCACGTGGTCCGCGAGGGCTGGATCGACGACCTGGGCAACGGGCGGTTCATCCGCACCCTGTACGAGAAGTCCTGCGCCTACCGGGACCTCCGGCTCTCGCTGCTGCGCGAGCCGCCGGGCCGCGAGGACCTGGCGACCCTGCGGCTGCCGGACCTCGTCCAGGCGTACGGCGAGCTGATCGACGGCCGGGGCTGAGCCTCCCGGCCCCGACCGTCGCCCGGGCGTTCCGGCGCTTGCGAGGGTCCGGGCCCCGACCTCAGGCCCCGACCTCAGGCCCGGTTCTCAGGCCCCGAGCACCTTGGCCTCCCGCTCCGCGTCCAGGCCGACCACCGGCCGGTCCGGGCGCTGGGGGGCCGCACCGCCGATGGACCGCAGCCAGGCCCAGGTGTCCGCGACCGTCTCGGCGACCGGCCGGCAGCGCAGCCCGGCGGCGACCGCCTTGGCCACGTCGGAGCCGTGCAGGGTGTCGTGCAGCTCGCCCCGCGGGACCCAGACCGGCAGGTCGCTCCACGGTTGGATGCCGGCCGCCAGGATCGGGCCGGCCTCCGTCCAGCGCAGCTCCGCGTCCGAGCCGGTGGCCCGGACGCAGGCCGCCAGCAGCTCGCCCATGGTCGCGTGCCCCGGCGGGCTGACCAGGTCGTACGCACCGCCGAGGCCGGCCGCCAGGGCGTCCAGCGTCCAGCCGGCGAGGTCCCGGGCGTCGATGAACTGCACCGGCAGGTCGCGCGGGCCGGGGGCGAGCACCGGGCCGCCGCGGGCGATCCGGCCCAGCCACCAGGGCAGCCGGCCGATGTTCTCGTACGGGCCGAGGATCAGTCCGGCGCGGGCCAGCAGCGCCCGGTCGCCGAAGGCGTCCAGCAGCGCCAGCTCGCCACCGCGCTTGGCCTGCGGGTAGGCGACGTCGCCGGCGTCCGGCGAGCCCTCGACGACCGGCGCGCTCTCGTCCGCGCCGGCCGGGGTCGGGTACGCGTACACCGACCGGCTCGACACGTAGGCGTAGCGGCCGACCCGGTCGGCCAGCAGGCGGGCGCTGTCGCGCACCGCCGAGGGCGCGCCGGACCAGGTGTCCACGACGGCGTCCCACTCCCCCTCGGCGAGCGCGGCCAGACCGCCCTCGGCCGTCCGGTCACCGTGCAGGGCCCGCACGCCCGCCGGCGGCTGGTGCGTCCCCCGGTGGAAGACCGTCACCTCCCAGCCCCGCGCCAGCGCCTCCTCGGTCACGGCCCGACCGACGAACTCCGTCCCACCCAGCAGTAGCAGTCTCATGCCGACCACCCTGCCCAGTCGACGGCGCTCTGGGAACGGCCGCATGCTGAGAGCAGAATCGCCCAGGGCGGAACGGCCCGGAGTGGAACGGCGCAGAGCGGAACCGAGCGGCGCGGAACCGAGGCGCGGAACGGCCGTCAGGCGGCGGAGCGGTGGTCCGGGTCGTGCACCTCGCCGACCAGCTCCTCCACCACGTCCTCCAGCGTCACCACGCCCAGCGTGCGCCCGTCCTGGTCGAGCACGGCGGCCAGGTGGCAGGCGGCCCGGCGCATCGCGGCGAGCGCGTCGTCCAGCGGGAGCGTGCCGCGCAGCACGGTGATCGGGCGCCAGAGGCGGGCGGGCACCGGCGCCGACTGGTCGTCGACGTCCAGGATGTCCTTGAGGTGCAGGTAGCCCAGGTAGCCGTGGCCGGCCGGGTCTCCGTCGGTGACCGGGAAGCGCGAGAAGCCGGTGCGCAGCGCCAGCTCCTCGACCTGGGCGGCGGTCACCTTGGTGTCCACGGTGACCAGCTGCTCGGGCTTGAGCAGCACCTCGGTGACCGGCCGGCGGCCCAGCTCCAGGGCGTCCTCCAGGCGCTCCTGGCGGCCCTCGTCGAGCAGACCGGCGTCCCGCGAGTCGACCAGCAGGTACATCAGCTGCTCGGTGGTGAAGACCGACTCCACCTCGTCCTTGGACTCGACCTTGAACAGCCTCAGCACGCCGTTGGCGAAGGCGTTCAGGAAGACGATCACCGGCGTGAGCCAGCGGGCGAGCCGGTCCAGCGGCGGGCCGAGCCAGAGCGCGGCCTTCTCCGGCCCGGCCAGCGCCATGTTCTTCGGCACCATCTCGCCCATCACCATGTGCAGGAAGACCACCACGGCCAGCGAGATCCCGTACGAGAGCGGGTGCATCAGCGCGGCGGGCACACCGAGCGCGTGGAACGGGCCCTCCAGCAGGTGGGCGATGGTCGGCTCGGCGAGCGCGCCCAGGCCCAGCGAGCAGACGGTGATGCCGAGCTGGGCGGCGGCGAGCATCGCGGAGACGTTGGAGAGCGCGTGCATCACGGTGCGGGCGCGCTTGTTGCCGGCCTCGGCGAGCGGTTCGATCTGGCTGCGCCGGACGGAGACGACGGCGAACTCGGCGCCCACGAAGAACGCGTTGCCGAGCAGGAGCAGGAGGGCGACGGCCAGTTGGAGCGCGGTCATCGGGTCCCGTCCTCGTCACCGGAGCGCGGGCGCCCGGTCGTGCGTTCCACCCGCACCCGGCTGGTGCGGTGGCGGTCCACGGCCTCGACGGTGAACCGCCAGCCGGGCAGCTCGGCCTGCTCGCCCGGGACGGGCAGCCGGCCGAGCAGGTCCGAGACCAGACCGGCCAGCGTCTCGTACGGTCCGTCGGGGGCGTGCAGGCCGATGGACTCCAGCTGGTCGAGCCGGGCCCGGCCGTCGGCCGCCCAGACGGGCAGCCCGTGGACCGGCGGCAGCGGGAGCAGCTCGGGGGTGTCGGCGGGGTCGTGCTCGTCCTGCACCTCGCCGACGAGTTCCTCGACGATGTCCTCGACGGTGACGACGCCGGCGGTGCCGCCGTACTCGTCGACCACGATGGCCATCGGCTGGAGCCGGCGCAGCTGGTCGAGCAGGCGCTCGGCGGGGAGCGTCTCGGGCACCAGCAGCGGCGGCACGGCGAGGTCGCCGACCCTGACCAGACCGCGCCGGGCGGGCGGCACCGCGAGGGCGTCCTTGAGCGTGACGGTGCCGGTGACCTCGTCCAGGCTGTCGGTGTAGACCGGGAAGCGGGAGAGGCCGGTGGCCCGGGTGAGGTTGAGCACGTCGGCGGCGCTGGCGTCGCGCTGGAGGGCGGCGACGTCTATCCGCGGGGTCATCACGGACTCGGCGGTGAGGTCGCCGAGGCCGAGGGTGCGCACGAACAGGGTGGCCGACTCCTCGTCGATCGCCCCCGCCCGGGCGGAGTGCCGGGCGAGCGAGCCCAGCTCGGCGGGGGTGCGGGCGTGGCCCAGCTCCTCCTGCGGCTCGATGCCGAAGGCGCGGACGGTGCGGTCCGCCGAACCGTTCAGGAAGCTGATCAGCGGGCGGCAGGCGTGCGAGAACGCCGTGTGCGGGGCGACCACCGCGCGGGCGACCTGGAGCGGCCGGGAGATCGCCCAGTTCTTGGGGACGAGCTCGCCGATCACCATCTGCACCACGGTGGCCAGCAGCAGGCCGACGATCACCGCGATGCCCCGGGCGGCCCCGTCGGGCACGCCGACGGCGGTGAACACCGGCTTCAGCAGGACGGAGAGCGCCGGTTCGGCGAGCATGCCGACGACCAGCGAGGTGACGGTGATGCCGAGCTGGGCGCCGGAGAGTTCGAAAGAGAGGTGCCGCAGGGCCCGGGAGACCCGGCCGGACTTGGCGTCGCCGGCGGCGGCGGAGCGTTCCACCGCGCCGCGCTCGACGGTCACGAAGGCGAACTCGGCGGCCACGAACAGGCCGTTGGCGAGGATGAGCAGGAACGCCGCGAACAGCAGCAGCCAGGCGGTGATCACAGTGCCGCCTGCCTTCCGATGCGTGGAAGTCGGGCGGCGCAGGTACTACCGGACGGATCGTCCATGGACGGGGGGAGTCACTCCTCAAGTCGTTTCCGGCAGGGCCCGCTGTCAAATGGCATGGCTTTGCCCTGCTTTTTACCAGCGTAGACGATACCTGTGCGACTGTCGGCCCCCCGTTCGGACCCGCCAGGAGGGCGTGGCCGCGTGGCGGTTCGGCCGCTCCGGGGCGGCTCGGCGGGCGGGCCGCCCGACCGGCTCAGTGACCGCGGCGCTCGACCAGGTCGCGCAGCGCCCGGGCGTCCGCGATCGCCTGGGCCTTGCCGAGCCCGGACTGGATGCCGACCGCGGCCAGCGAGGTGCCGTCGGCCAGGTCGAGGGTCGCCCACGGGTCGCCCTGGCGGAAGTTGACCCGGACGATCTCGGCCCAGACCAGCCGGCGGCGGCGGACGAAGTTCACCACGGTGATGCCCTCGGCGTCGGCGCTCACCCGGGGCCGGGCCAGCATCAGGCCGACGCCGGCGAAGAGCAGGCCGCTGAGCACCATCATCAGCCGGTCGTTGAACTGCCAGCTCGCCGGGAGCGCGACGGCGATCGCGACGAACATCACGACCAGCAGCACGCAGACCGGCACCAGCACGGCCCGGGTGCGGCGCGGGGCCCAGGTGACGGGGAACTCGGCGGGGGTGGTCACGTGGGGTCTCCGGGGGTTTCCAGTCGGGGTGGCCGCCGGCGGGCCGGCCGCCGGCTGTCAGCGAAAGGGCGGGGGCGCCGACCGGCGCCCCCGCCCCCATTGAACCGCTGCTTAACTCCGCGCCTTCACGCGCGGTGGCTCAGAGACGGCAGGCGTGGATGTTGGTGACCAGGATGGCCCGGGCGCCGATGCCCCAGAGGTCGTCCATGATCCGCTGGGCCTCCTTGCGGAGCACCATCGAGCGGACGGCCACCCAGCCCTCGGTGTGCAGCGGGGAGACGGTCGGCGACTCCAGGCCGGGGGTCAGCGCGACGGCGGCGCCCACGTTCTCGGCGCGGATGTCGTAGTCCATCAGCACGTAGCGGCGGGCCACCAGCACGCCCTGGAGGCGGCGCAGGAACTGCTCGACGCCCGCGTCGTCCCCCGCGCCCTTCGGGCGGATCACCACGGCGTCCGAGATCAGGATCGGCTCGCCGAAGACCTCCAGCCCGGCGTTGCGCAGGCTGGTGCCGGTCTCCACCACGTCGGCGATCACATCGGCCACGCCCAGCTGCACCGCGGTCTCCACCGCGCCGTCCAGCTTGGTGACCGTGGCCTTGATCCCGTGGTCGGCCAGGTGCTGCTCCACCAGGCCGGTGTACGAGGTGGCGATCCGCAGCCCCTCCAGACCCTGCACGTCCTTCACGTCCACGCCCTCCGGGCGGGCGAAGCGGAAGGTGGAGCCGCCGAACCCGAGGGCCAGCACCTCCTCCGCGTTGGAGTGCGAGTCCAGCAGCAGGTCGCGGCCGGTGATGCCGACGTCCAGCCGGCCGGAGCCGACGTAGACCGCGATGTCGCGCGGGCGCAGGAAGAAGAACTCGACCTCGTTGTTCGGGTCGACGAGCACGAGCTCCTTGGGGTCCTTGCGCTGGCGGTAGCCGGCCTCATGGAGCATCTCCGCCGCGGGACCCGAGAGCGAACCCTTGTTGGGGACGGCGATGCGCAGCATGGAGGTCGGTTCCTTACCTGTTCGGGGTGGGGGTGTGCTTTTCGGGCCGGTTCAGAGGTACTTGTAGACGTCGTCGAGCGTCAGCCCGCGGGCGACCATCATCACCTGAAGGTGGTAGAGGAGCTGGGAGATCTCCTCGGCGGTCTGCTCGTCCGACTGGAACTCGGCGGCCATCCAGACCTCGGCGGCCTCCTCGACGACCTTCTTGCCGATCGCATGGACGCCCTGCTGGACGAGCTGCGCGGTACGGGAGGACGAGGGGTCGCCGGTGGCGGCCTTCTGCTGGAGCTCGGTGAAGAGCTCCTCGAATGTCTTCGAAGCCATGATGGACTCACCTTACGGCGTGCGGGCTTACAGGCGGTAAACGGTCCCGGACCGTGGACAGTCCTTTGGACGTCCACGGTCCGGGACCGTGCCGATGATCGGGCCGGTGCTCCGGCCAGTGGTCCGGCCGGAGCACCGGCCGGTGATCGGGTGCTGCGATCAGGCGAGCGACTTGAGGACGGCCGCGGTGGCGACGGCCGCCGTGACGGCCTCGTGGCCCTTGTCCTCGGCGGAGCCCGGCAGGCCCGCGCGGTCCAGCGCCTGCTGCTCGTTGTCGCAGGTCAGGACGCCGAAGCCGACCGGGACGCCGGTGTCGACGCTGACCTGGGTGAGGCCGACGGTGGCGGCCTGGCAGACGTAGTCGAAGTGGGGGGTGCCGCCGCGGATGACCACGCCGAGCGCGATCACCGCGTCGTAGCCGCGGTCGGCGAGACGCTTGGCGGCGACCGGCAGTTCGAAGGTGCCGGGCACCCGCAGCACGGTCGGCTCGTCGATGCCGAGCTCCTTGAGGGCGCGGTGGGCGCCGTCCAGCAGGCCGTTCATCACCTGGTCGTGCCACTGGGCGGCGATCACGGCGACCTTGAGGCCGGCGGCGTTGTCGATGGTCAGCTCGGGGGCTCCGTGGCCGCTCATGTGCTGTTCCTCTTTCGGGGGTCGTGACGGAGGTGGTTCAGGAGCCGAGGCCGGGCAGGTCGTGACCCATCCGGTCGCGCTTGGTCCGCAGGTAGCGCAGGTTGTGCTCGCCCGCCGGGGTCTCGACCGGCTCGCGGCCCTTGACCTTGAGACCGTGCTCGGTGAGCGCGGCGAGCTTCTCCGGGTTGTTGGTGAGCAGCGTGAGCGAGCGCACCCCGAGGTCGCCGAGCATCTGGGCGCCGATGCTGTAGTCGCGGGCGTCGGCGGGCAGCCCGAGGTCGAGGTTGGCGTCCACGGTGTCCCGGCCCTGCTCCTGGAGCTCGTAGGCGCGCAGCTTGTGGGCCAGGCCGATGCCCCGGCCCTCGTGGCCGCGCAGGTAGAGGACGACGCCCCGGCCGGCCTCGGTCACCTTGCGCAGCGAGGCCTCCAGCTGCGGGCCGCAGTCGCAGCGCAGCGAGCCGAACACGTCACCGGTGAGGCACTCGGAGTGGACCCGCACCAGCACGTCCTCGCCGTCGGGGAGGCGGCCGTCGGCGTCCAGGCCGCCGGCGACCAGGGCGAGGTGCTCGACGCCGTCGATGGTGCCGCGGTAGCCGACCGCGGTGAACTCCCCGTACGCGGTGGGCAGCGCGGTGACGGCGGCCCGGTCCACGTGGAGCTCGGTGCGGCGGCGGTAGGCGATCAGGTCCTCGATGGAGATGATCGCCAGGCCGTGCTCGCGGGCGAACGCGACCAGCTCGGGCAGCCGGGCCATGGTGCCGTCGTCGTTGACCACCTCGGCGATGGCGCCGGCCGGTGCCAGCCCGGCCAGCCGGGCCAGGTCGACGGCGGCCTCGGTGTGGCCGGGGCGCACCAGCACGCCGCCCTCGACGGCCCGCAGCGGGAAGACGTGCCCGGGGCGGGTGAGGTCGCCGGGCCCGGTGCCGGCGGAGGCGAGCAGCCGGACGGTCCGGGCGCGGTCGGCGGCCGAGATGCCGGTGTCGACCCCGTCGCGGGCGTCGACCGAGACGGCGTAGGCGGTGCCCTTGCGGTCCTCGTTGACCTGGGTCATCGGGGGCAGCTGGAGCCGGTCCAGCTCCGCGCCGGTCATCGGGGCGCAGATCACGCCGGAGCTGTAGCGGATGGTGAAGGCCATCAGCTCGGGGGTGGCCGCGGAGGCGGCGAAGACGATGTCGCCCTCGTTCTCGCGGTCCTCGTCGTCGACCACGATCACGGCGCGGCCGAGTGCGATGTCGGCGACGGCCCGCTCGACGGGGTCGAGCACGAGGTCGAGGTCGTCGGTCTGGTTGGCGGTCATGCCGTGGCTCCCTGCGGGACGGTGGCGGACGAGGTGCGCGGCTCACGGGTGCTCAGCCACCAGGAACGCAGGCCGAGCAGTACCAGGACGAAGTAGATCGAGTAGGTGAGGCCGGAGAAGGAGTAGCCGCTGTTGAAGGCGAGCGGGACGCCGACCACGTCGACGGCGATCCAGGCGAACCAGAACTCCACCCAGCCGCGGGCCTGGGCGACCATCGCCGCCAGCGTGCCGACGAAGATGTAGGCGTCCGACCAGGGGCTCCAGGACAGGCTGGGGTTGGCCAGGAAGAGCCAGGCCAGCGCGCCGGTGCCGAGCGCGGTGCCGACCACCAGGGCGGCCCGCTCGGGCCAGCTCGCGAAGCGGACGGCGATCCCGTCCGCCCCGCGCCGGCCGCGCCGCCACTGCGACCAGCCCCAGGCGGCCGTGGCGACCACGATCAGCTGCTTGCCGATCAGACCGGGCACGTGGCCGTTCAGGTAGGCCGTGATGAGCACGGCGCCGGAGAGCAGCTGCACCGGCCAGCTCCACACCGAGCGGCGCCAGCCGAGTGCGAGGCCGGACAGGCCGAGCAGGTTGCCGATCATGTCGGCCCACTTCACGTGCTCACCGAAGACGGTGAACGCTTCCCCACTGAGCCAGTTCACCGGGCTTCTCCGGCGATCGTCGAGGGCAGGGCGCGGGAGTCGAGCAGCCGCTCCACGTACTTGGCGAGGACGTCGACCTCCAGGTTGACGCTCTCGCCGACGGCCTTGGTGCCGAGCGTGGTCAGCGCGAGGGTGGCCGGGATGAGGCTGACGGTGAAGCTGTCGCGGGCGGCGTCGACCACGGTCAGGCTGACGCCGTCCACGGTGATCGAGCCCTTCTCCACCAGGTAGCGGGAGATGGTGGCGGGCAGCGAGAAGCGCAGCACCTCCCAGCGGAGGCTGCCGTCGGCGTCGCGCTCGCCGGGCTCGCGGGCCACCAGGGTGCCGGTGGCGTCGACATGGCCCTGGACGAGGTGTCCGCCGAGCCGCGCGCCGAGTGCCATCGCGCGTTCCAGGTTGACCCGGGAGCCCGCGGCGAGCTCGCCCAGGCTGGAGCGGTGCAGCGTCTCGGCCATCACGTCGGCACTGAACTCACCGGTGCCGGCGGCCAGTTGGTCGGGGGTGTCGACAACGGTCAGGCAGACGCCGTTGACCGCGATGGAGTCGCCGTGGTGCGCGTCCTGACAGACCACCGGCCCGCGCAGGCGGATTCGTGAGGAGTCGCCGATCTCCTCGATCGACACGACCTCGCCGAGCTCTTCGATGATGCCGGTGAACACCCGGGTTCTCCTCGCGCTTAGGGGCGCGGACTCCGGGGGGTGGCACGGGAGAGGACACGGACGGGCACGGGTGCGCGGGCCGACGGGCAGGACCCGTCGCCGGGCTGCCGCACAACCGCCGGGAGAGAGCTCTCCCGTCGCACACCTCCCCGAGGTCCACCGGGGGACCACGGGCACTGCTCTTCGTCCGCCGCGCACGCCTCCCATCCGGACTTTAACCGTCGGTCCAGGAATTTCACCTGGTCAACCGGCCGCTGGCTGCGGACGGGTCGCGGACTGTAACCGCCGGTTCGGATTTTCACCGACCCCGGAGTGCGCTGAACGTCACTGCTACTACTGACGTCATTGTGCCACGGTCCGCACGGGCCGAGGGAGAGGCTTCGGCTGTGGTCTGTTTCACGCGGAGGGCGGGAATGCGCGGGGGTGCGCGGGCGGTCCGCGCGGTGGCCCGCGCCGGGCGCCGGGCCGCCCCGTGGCCGCCCGGTGGCGGGCCGGGGTGCGGCGGGCGCAGGCTGGTGGTACACGGCCGGCACCGGCCGACCGGGACTCCTGGAGGTGCGAGGGCGATGGCCAAGTTCATGGACGTCCACCACGGCATGGCCGGAATCACCGGCGAGCAGCTGCGGATGGCCCACCAGGCCGATCTGGCGATCGAGGGCGACGAGGCCGTGCACTTCGAGCAGGCCTGGGCCGACCCCGAGTCGGGCACCGTCTACTGCCTCTCCGAGGCGCCGTCGAAGGAGGCCGTGCAGCGCATCCACGAGCGCACCGGTCACCCGGCGGACGAGATCCACCCCGTGCCGATCCAGGTCTGACACCGTCCGCCCCGGTCGACACCGTCCGCCCCGGCGGGCCCGGCGTTCCGGTACCGGCTCAGCCGGCCGGTACCAGGGTGAAGTGGCTGACCTCGGGCGGGTGCGCGAGGTAGCGCAGCTCGCCCTCCGACCAGACCGGCCTGATCCGCCACATCGGCCCCGCGTACCCGCGCAGGGCGTCCTCGTCGCGCCACCGGCTCAGCACCAGCACCCGGTGGCCGTCCTCTTCCACCGAGCGCAGCAGCTCGCCGCCCAGGCAGCCGTCCGCCCGCCCGAGCTGCGGGATCACCTGCGTGGTCAGCACCGCGCAGAACTCCTCGACGCACCCGGCCGTGACCTGTCCGGCCCAGATCCTGACGATCACGTCCACCACCTCCCGCGAAAGGCCCTGGCCCCATTATCTGCGCAGAACCGCTGGTGGGGAGGGGTCGGGCGGGGTCGCGATGAGAGCCGCGGTCCGGTGCCGGCGGCGCCTTCGCTAGATTTCGCGGTATGACCACCACACCGGAGACTGTCGTTCCGTCAAGCACCGGGCCCGCGGCGCCGGCCGGCCTGTTCGAGGCACTCAGCGCGAACGCGGTGCGCGCCGCGGCGGAGCTGCGGGAGATCTACGAGCAGCCCGGCGACCACGCGCGGCGCAAGCAGGTGGACCACATCCACGAGGTGGCCCGGAAGCTGATCGCCTGCTCCTCGCTGGTCTTCGTGGCGAGTGCGGACGCGGCCGGGCGGTGCGACGTGTCGCCGCGCGGCGGCCCGGCCGGGCTGGTGTCGGTCCTGGACGAGCGCACGCTGGCACTTCCGGACGCCACCGGGAACAAGCGGCTGGACACCCTGCACAACATCGTCGAGACCGGCCAGGTCGGGCTGATCTTCGTGGTGCCGGGCCGGGACACCACGCTCCGGGTCAACGGGCGGGCCTGCGTGTCCACCGACCCGCGACTGCTGGAGCAGCTGACGGCGGTCGGCAAGCCGCCGCGCAGCGCGATCGTGGTGGCGGTCGAGGAGGTGTACGCGCACTGCCCGAAGGCCTTCCTGCGCAGCTCGTCGTGGAAGCCGGAGAACTGGCTCGGCAAGGACGAGCAGCCCAGCTCGGCCGAGATCACCCTCTCCCACCTGCGGGATCCCGACCTGACCATCGAGATGATCGAACAGACCGAGCGGGAGTCGCTGCTCTACCGGTACGAGTAGGCGGGCCCGAGGGTTCCACCGCTGCGAGCGGGCGGGCCCGACGGTGCGGCGACGGGTCCCGGGGCCGCAGGGCCGCAGGGCCGCGCCGCGCGGCGGACCGGACGGGCCGCCGCCGACGCGGACCCGGCTCAGGCCGCGGCCTTGACGTCCACCACGCTCGCGTCGGCGGCCGCCCGCCGGACGGCGTCGACGCCCTTGTGGGCCGCCTCCTTGCTCGCATAGCCCTGGCCGGTGGCGACGATCTCGCCGTTGCCCGCCTTGAGCCGGAACCGGTACTTGCCCCCGGCGTCCTCGTAGACCTCGAACTTGCCCGCCATCCGGGCCACCTCCTCGACGGGGCGCACGGCGCGCCCCTCCAGCACCGTGCGCCCGCGCGTCCGGCCGCCGCACCCGGTCGACGGCCGGACGGGTGAAGCGGCGCAGCACCCGGCCCGCGGGGGTGCCGGGCGGGCGGCCGGTGGTTTGAATGGACGGATGGACTGCGTCTTCTGTGCGGTGGTGGCGGGCGAGGAGCCGGCCCACCGGGTCCTGGACGACGAGGCGGCGGTGGCCTTCCTGGACCGCCGGCCGCTCTTCCCCGGCCACGTGCTGGTCGTGCCGCGCGCCCACCACCGCACGCTGGCGGACCTCCCGGCGGCGGAGGTGGGCCCCTTCTTCCTGCGGGTGCAGCGGGTGGCCGCCGCCGTGGAGCTCGGGCTCGGGGCGGCCGGCAGCTTCGTCGCGGCGAACAACCGGATCAGCCAGTCGGTGCCGCACCTGCACGTGCACGTCGTGCCGCGCAACCCGAAGGACGGGTTGCGCGGCTTCTTCTGGCCGCGCCGGACGTACCCGGACGAGGCGGTCGCGGCGGCGGTCGCCGACCGGCTGCGGGCCGCGCTCGCCGCGTCCTGACGGTCCCGGCCGACCCGGTCCCCGGCCGACCCGGACGTCGGCCGCCCCGGACCTCGTCCCGCACCCGGTCGGTGGTCGCCGCCGGTGCGGCGCGGCCGCGGCGCGAGCCGGGCCGCCGGGGCGGGCCCGGCTCCGGGCCGGGGGGCGGCCGGAGCCGTCAGTCGGCCTCCAGCCGGGTGGTGAAGCTGAACCGGTCGCCCCGGTAGAGCGAGCGCACCCGCTCCAGCGGGGCGCCGGCCGTGTCCCTGGTCAGCCGGTGGAGCAGCAGCATCGGCAGCGCGGGCGGGGTGCCGATCAGCAGCGCCTCGCGCGGGGAGGCGAGCACCGTCTCGATCCGTTCGTCGGCCGCGCCGAACTC
This sequence comes from Kitasatospora sp. NPDC003701, assembly GCF_053587085.1. NCBI lineage: Bacteria > Bacillati > Actinomycetota > Actinomycetes > Kitasatosporales > Streptomycetaceae > Kitasatospora > Kitasatospora sp. NPDC003701. Next base: position 72,047 of record NZ_JBSFNM010000001.1, on the reverse strand, counting down.
GATGCCGGCCTTCTCCCGGAGGAAGGCGTAGAAGGACGCCCCGGGGTCGAACTCGCGGTCCAGCGCGGGCACCCGGGCCACCGCCAGACAGGTGCTCTCCAGGCCGACCCGCTCGCCGTCGGCGAGCAGCACCCGCTCCAGGTGCCAGACCCGCTCCCCCACCGCGATGGCCAGCTGCCCGGCGAGCAGCGGATCGGCGGCGAACTGCTCCAGGCCGATCAGGTTGCGGCCGGGGATCCTGCCCTGGCGGCGGACGCCCTCGGTGTAGCTGGCCAGCGAGAGCGGCTGCTCCAGCTTGGGCCCGGCGACCACGGTGCTGCGCCCGCGCCGGCGGACCCGGCCCTGGATCAGCAGGTCGCGCAGGGCCTGCCGGAGGGTCTCCCGGGCCACCCCGAAGCGGGCCGCGAGGTCACGCTCGGTCGGCAGCACGCCGTCCTCGCCGAGCTCGTCGAGGAGCTCCTCCAACTGGCCCTTGACGGCGTAGTACTTGGGCACCCGGCCGTGTTCGGGGATGCCCGATCTGATCGGCGCGCCGGGGCCGGGCGGGGTGGCCGGCCCGGAGGTCTCTTCCATTCCGCCATCCTCGCAGACTCCGCGGCGCCGTCCGATTCCGGCCGAATTCGCCCCGAAGCACCGTCACCCCCTTGACAGGTATAGACCATTCCGCTTGAGTCTGGGGTCAACCCCGCACGGCCCGCACCGGCCCGTACCCCGGTCGGACCGCACGACCCCGGTCCGCCGGCACCCCGGCCGGACCGCGCCCGTCGGCCCGTCCCCCCACGACGCGCCGCCGCACCGCGGGGCCGAGGCTCCCTGCCACGACCCACCTGCATCCACGACCGTGCGGCCCCCACCGCACAAGGGGTGATCAAGTGTCAACGAAACGCCTGCTCGCACTGCTCTCCGCGATGGTGACGGCGCTGGCCGTCGTCCTGCTGCTGCCCGCCGCGGCGGCCAACGCGGCGGCCTGCGCCACGCCCTGGAACGCGTCCACCGCGTACACCGGCGGCGCGTCCGTCTCCTACAACGGGCACAACTGGTCCGCCAAGTGGTGGACCCAGAACGAGACCCCGAGCACCGCCGGCACCGGCGTCTGGGCCGACCAGGGCACCTGCGGCGGCTCGACCGACCCGACGCCGACCCCCGGCGGCTGCGCCTACCCGGACTGGGTCGCCGGACGCGCGTACACCACCGGCGCGATCGTCCGCTACACCAACGGCGGGTACTACCGGGCCACCCACGACAACCCGGGCTACGACCCGGTGATCAGCACCTGGTACTGGGAGCCGTACAGCTGCGGCCCGACCACGCCGACCACGACCCCCAACCCCGGCGGATTCCCGGTCAGCCAGGCGCAGTTCAACCAGATGTTCCCGAACCGGAACTCCTTCTACACCTACCAGGGCCTGCTGGACGCGCTCGGCGCCTACCCCGGGTTCGCCAACACCGGGAGCGACACCGTCCGCAAGCAGGAGGCCGCGGCCTTCCTCGCCAACGTGAACCACGAGACCGGCGGCCTGGTGTACGTGGTCGAGCAGAACACCGCCAACTACCCGCACTACTGCGACGGCTCGCAGCCCTACGGGTGCCCGGCCGGGCAGGCCGCGTACTACGGGCGCGGCCCGATCCAGCTGAGCTGGAACTTCAACTACAAGGCCGCCGGCGACGCCCTGGGCATCGACCTGCTGCACAACCCCAACCTGGTGCAGACCGACCCGGCGGTGGCCTGGAAGACCGCGCTCTGGTACTGGAACACCCAGACCGGCCCGGGCACCATGACGCCGCACAACGCCATCGTCAACGGGTACGGATTCGGCGAGACGATCCGCAGCATCAACGGCTCGCTGGAGTGCAACGGCGGCAACCCCGCGCAGGTGCAGAGCCGGATCAACGCCTACCAGTCCTTCACCCAGATCCTCGGGACCGTCCCGGGCTCCAACCTGGGCTGCTGACGCGGCACCAGGGGTGCTACCACCCCGGTACGCCCCGCCGCTCCCCCGGCACACCACGGGGAGCAGCGGGGCGTACACCTGTCGGAGGACCGGCGGGGGCCCGAATCATCGTCACGGCGGACGACCGGCACCGGACGGGCCCCTAGGCTCGAAGCCATGAACGACCTTGGCAGCCTTGTCCAGCAGACCGCCGACCGGCTCGCGACCCAGCAGGTCGGCGTGGTGGTCGCCGGACTGGCCGGTGGCGCGGTGGAGATCCGCGGCGCCGGGAGCACCACCGCCGGCCCGGCCGGCGACAGACCCGGCCCGCGGACGCTGTTCGAAATCGGTTCGGTGACCAAGGTGTTCACCTCGCTCGCGCTGGCGCGCCTGGTGCTGGCCGGCTCGGCCGAGCTCGACGAGCCGCTGGCCGACGTCCTGGCGGACGTGCTGCCGCCCGGCGCGAGCGTCCCCGCCAGGCGCGGTACGCCGATCGCGCTGCGGCACCTCGCCACCCACACCTCCGGCCTGCCCCGGCTGCCCGCCGGGATGCTGCTGCCGGCCCTGCTCCACCCGAACAAGCCGGACCCGTACCGCCACTGCACGCGCGAGATGCTGCTCGCCGGTCTCGGCCGGACCAGGCTGCGGGCCGTGCCCGGGCGCGGCTTCCGCTACTCCAACCTGGGCGCCGGGCTGCTCGGCCTGGCGCTGGCCCACCGGGCCGGCACCGGGTACGAGGAGCTGGTGACCAGGGAGATCTGCGAGCCGCTCGGGCTCGCCGACACGGTGATCGGCGCCGACGGGGAGCGGGCCGCCCGGCTCGCCCGGGGGCACACGCCCGGGCGCCGGCCGGTGCCCGGGTGGCAGCTGGCCGACCTCGCCGGTGCCGGCGGGCTCCGCTCGACCGCCGCCGACCTGGCGGTGCTGTTGCAGGCCCAACTGGCCTCCTCCACGGGCGGCGACTCACCCCTGGCACCCGCGATCGCCCTCACCCGGCAGGTGAAGCACAAGGTCAACCCCTTCGCCTGGGTGCACCTGGGCTGGCTGGGCCACCGGCTGCACCCGCGCCAGGGCGGCCACCTGCAGATCTGGCACAACGGCGAGACCGGGGGCTTCCGCTCGCTCGTCGCCTTCGACCCCGAGAAGCAGGTGGGCGTCATAGTCCTGGCCAACACCCGCCGATCGGTCGACCCCGGGGGCATCGCACTGCTGCGCACCCTGCAGAACAGCTACCCGGCACCGGCGGCCGGGCAGCAGGACGCCGACACCGACGCGGGCACGGGCGCCGACGGGAGGGAGTGACCGCGGGCACAGGCCCGCCCGGGGCCCTGATAGTTGGATTTCCAAACCCACGGCTCTATAGTGGGTTTGCCTTTCCAACTATCCTCCTGCCCCGGGCCGACCGCCCGGAGCCCCTCGCAGAGGAAGGCGGCCGTCATGCGTGACGCCGTAATCGTCGAAGCCGTCCGCACCCCCATCGGCAAGGGCAAACCGGGGGGCGCGCTCTCGGGCGTCCACCCGGTGGAGCTGCTCGCGCACACCCTCCGCACCCTGGTCGGACGCAGCGGGATCGATCCGGCCCTGGTCGACGACGTGATCGGCGGCTGCGTCGACCAGGTCGGCGAGCAGGCCATGAACACCACGCGCAACGCCTGGCTGGCGGCCGGCCTGCCGGAGTCCGTCCCGGCGACCACCGTGGACCGGCAGTGCGGGTCCTCCCAGCAGGCCGTCCACTTCGCCGCGCAGGGCGTGATCGCGGGCGCGTACGACCTGGTAGTGGCGTGCGGCATCGAGTCGATGAGCCGGGTGCCGATGTGGTCCAACGTGCCGCCCGGGGCGGACCCGTTCGGCGCCGCGATCGCCGCCCGCTACCCCGGCGGGCTGATCCCGCAGGGCGTCAGCGCCGAGCTGATCGCGGCCAAGTGGTCCGTCTCGCGCGAGGCGATGGACGCCTTCGCGCTGGACTCGCACGCCAAGGCCGCGCACGCCCACGCCGCGGGCTGGTTCGAGGCGGAGCTGGCCCCGGTCCCGACCGCGGCCGGGACCGTCACGACGGACGAGTCGGTGCGTCCGGGCAGCACGCCCGAGGCGCTGGCCGGGCTCCGGCCCGCCTTCGTCGACCCGGCCATGGCCGAGCGGTTCCCGCAGATCGACTGGTCGGTCACGGCGGGCAACAGCAGCCCGATCAACGACGGCGCCTCGGCGGTGCTGATCACCAGCGGTGAGACGGCCGCCCGGCTGGGCCTGCGCCCGCTGGCCCGGCTGCACTCCTTCGCGGTGACCGGCTCGGACCCGCTGCTGATGCTCACCGGGGTGCTCCCCGCCACCGAGAAGGTGCTCCAGCGGTCCGGGCTCTCCCTGGCGGACATCGACCTGTTCGAGGTGAACGAGGCGTTCGCCTCCGTGGTGCTGGCCTGGCTGCAGGAGACCGGCGCCGACCCGGCGAAGGTGAACGTCAACGGCGGCGCGATCGCGCTCGGCCACCCGCTCGGCGCGAGCGGCACCCGGCTGATGACCACGCTGGTGCACGCGATGCGCCGGCGCGGCGCGCGCTACGCGCTCCAGACCATGTGCGAGGCGGGCGGCCTGGCCAACGCGACCGTCCTGGAGGCGCTGGACTGACCGACGCCCCGCCCCGTCCCCCGAGCGGCCGGGCCGCCGGGGGACGGGGCGGGGGTGGCCGGGCGACCGGGCTGGGCGCGCTGGGCGCCCCGCCCGGCGGGCGCGGGCGGAACGCGCGGGGCGAACGCGCGGGGCGGTGGCGCGGGCCGCGTGGGAAGATGGCAGGGCTGGCAGAAACGATCTCCGGGCGGTTCTCTGGCCATGGTGAACGAGCAGCGGGATACCGGCGGGTCCGCGGAGCCGCGCCCGGGGCAACCGGGTACCGGGGGGTCGCGTCAGGACGCCCTGCTGATGGTCCCGATCGCGACCGCCCTGATCGAGGCGGACGGCCGGATCCTGCACTGGAGCAGCGACGCCGAGGCACTGCTCGGCTACAGCGCCGAGCAGGCGATCGGCTCCCTCGCCGCGCAGTTGCTGGCCACCGACGACCAGCGGCCCGAGGTCCTGGAGCTCTTCCAGGAGATCGTGGACGGCCGCGGCTGGTCGGGCGTCTTCCCGGTGCGGCACCGGGACGGCCACTACGTCAACCTGGAGTTCCGCACCCACCCGATCTCCGGCCCCGGCGGCAGTCCCCTGGTCCTGGCCGTCGCGTCCGACGTGACGACGCTGCGCCGGATCCAGGCGGACCTCGCCGTGCTGGACGGCTTCTTCACGCAGGCCCCCGTCGGCATGGCCGTGTACGACACCCGACTGGCCTTCGTCCGCCTGAACAACGCACTGGCCCGGGTCAACGGCCTGTCCGCCGAGGCGCACCTGGGCCACCGCCTCACCGAGGTGCTGCCCGGCATCAACGGCGCCGAGAGCGAGGAGGTGATGCGGCAGGTGCTGGAGACCGGCGAGCCCGTCGTGGACGCCCGCTCCCACGGCCGCACCCCCGGCGACCCGTCGCACGACCACGCCTGGTCGGCCTCCTACTTCCGGCTGGAGGACCAGGGCGGCGAGGTCCTCGGCGTCAGCTCCACGGTCATCGACATCACCGAACGGTTCCGCGCGGACGCCCGGGCCGCCCGCGCGCAGGAGCGGCTCTCCCTGCTCGTCGACGCCACCGCGTCCATCGGCACCACCCTGGACCTGCGGCAGACCGCCCGGGAGCTGGCCGACGCGATGGTGCCCAGGGTGGCGGACATCAGCGGGGTGTTCGCGCTGGAGGAACTGGCCGCGGGGCGCACCGTGGAGCCGCTCGACCCGGCCGTCCCGCACCTGGTGCGCCGGCTGGCGCTCGCCACCACCGACCCGCTCTACCCCGCCGAGGCGCTGCCGGTGGACTCGGTCTACGAGCTCTCGCCGGACTCGCCGTACGGGCGGGCCCTGGCCACCGGGCGGACGGTCGTGGTGCCGTCCTGGGAGCTGCCGCCGCTGAGCTCGGCGATCACCGAGAGCCGCCGCCAGGCGTACCTCGGCGACCGGCCGCGCTCGGTGCGGATCACCCCCCTGGTGGCGCGCGGCACCACGCTCGGCATGGTGGTGTACTCGCGGCGCGGCGAGCGGGAGTCCTTCGCCGAGGCGGACATCACGCTCGGTGACGAGCTCGCCTCGCGGGCCGCCGTCGCGATCGACAACGCCCGGCTCTACCTGCGCCAGCACCAGACGGTGCTGGCCCGCCAGCAGGCGCTGCGCGAGGCGAAGGCCGCGCAGGAGCGCCTCGCGCTGGTCAACGTCGCCTCGGCGCGGATCGGCACCACCCTCGACCTCGCCCAGACCGCGCAGGAGCTGGCCGAGGTCGCGGCACCCCGGCTGGCCGACACCGTGGTGGTGGAGGTGCTGGACGACCTGGTGCGCGGCGAGCGCGAGGCCCGCACCCACGCGGACGGCTCCGCCGTGCTGCGCCGGATGGCGTTCCACTCGGCGCACGGCTCGACGCTGGAGCCCATCGACCGCACCGGCGGGGTGCAGCGGTTCCGGCCCGGCTCGCCGTACGCGTGGAGCCTCGCCCACCGCAAGCCGGTGCTGGTGCCGCGGATGGACGAGGAGGGGATGGCCTGGTTCGCCGACGACCCCGTCCGCACCGCGGCCGCGAAGGAGCAGAACGTCCTGTCGTTCATGGTGGTGCCGCTGATCGCCCGCGGCTCGCCGGTCGGCGTCGCCGCGTTCTACCGGACGGTGGTCGAGCGCCCGTACGAGGAGGACGACCTGACGCTGGCCGGGGAGCTGGCGGTCCGCGCGGCCGTCTCGATCGACAACGCGCTGCTGTTCACCCGGGAGCGCGACGCGGCCGCCGCCCGCCAGCGCGCCCTGGACGAGGCGTGGGCGGCCCAGCAGCGGCTCTCACTGCTCAACGAGGCGAGCACCCGGATCGGCACCACGCTCGATCTGCACCGCACCGCCGAGGAGTTGGTGGAGGTGGTGATCCCGCGGTTCGCCGACTTCGTCACCGTCGACCTGCGCGACGCGGTGCTCGGCGGCGAGGACCCGAGCCCGGTGCCGGCCGACGGCTCGGTCCTGATGCGGGCGGTCGCCGTCGGCGAGGCGGGCGCGGACGGCACCATGGCGGCCGCCGCCGACCAGGTGGGCGCCACCTCGCAGTCCGCGCAGGTGTACGCCGAGAGCCTGCGCACCGGCCGCTCGATCCTGGTCTCCGAGGTGGACGAGGCGGCGCTGCGCCGGATCGTGGCCTCGCCGGACCGGGTGCAGCCGGGCCTGGACGCCGGGGTGCACTCGTACCTGATGGTGCCGCTGCTGGCCCGCGGCATGGTGCTGGGCGGCGCGGAGTTCCTGCGGACCCGCAACCCGGTGCCGTACGGGCCGGCGGACCGGGCGCTCGCCGAGGAGCTGGCCGCGCGGACGGCCCTCGCGATGGACAACGCCCGGCTCTACCGCCGCGAGCGGGACACCGCGCTCACCCTGCAGCGCAGCCTGCTGCCGCAGGAGATCCACCGGACGATCGGCCTGGAGATCGCCTACCGCTACCTGCCCAGCAGCGTGGTGAGCGAGGTCGGCGGCGACTGGTTCGACATCGTCCCGCTCTCCTCCGGCCGGGTCGCGCTGGTCGTCGGCGACGTGATGGGCCACGGCATCCGCGCCGCCGCCACCATGGGCCAGCTGCGCACCGTGGCCCGGACGTTGATCACGCTCGACCTCGACCCGGAACGGGTGATGCACCGGCTCGACGAGGCCACCGCGGAGATCGGCGAGGGCCAGTTCGCCACCTGCGTCTGCGTGGTCTACGACCCGGTGGACCGGCGCTGCACCGCCGCCTGCGCGGGCCACCTGCCGCCGGTGGTGGCCGACGCCGAGGGCCGGGCCCGGCTGGTCGAGCTGCCCCCGGGGGCGCCGCTCGGCGTCGGCGGAGTCCCCTTCGAGAGCGTCGAGTTCACCCTCCCGGAGGACGGCATCCTGGCGCTCTACACGGACGGCCTGGTCGAGCGCCGGGGCCGGGACATCGACGAGGGCCTGGAGCTGCTCTGCCGGACCGTCGCCGACCGGCACCGCTCCCTGGAGCAGACCTGCGACGCCGTGCTCGCCGAACTCACCGGCCGCACCAGCGAGGACGACATCGCGATCATCCTGGCGCAGGCCCTGCCGACCGGCACCGACCGGATCGCCACCCTCTCGCTCAGCGACGACCACGCGATGGTCGCGCACTCGCGCCGCTTCACCCGGGAGACGCTGACCGGCTGGGGCCTCGGCGCGCTCGCCGACTGGGCCGAGCTGCTCACCAGCGAGCTGATCACCAACGCACTGGTGCACGCCGGCTCCCCCGTCCAGCTGCGGCTGTTCCACAACCGGCTGCTCACCGTGGAGGTCGCCGACCGGGACAGCGAGTCGCCCCGGATCCGGCGCGCCCGGGAGGAGGACGAGGGCGGGCGCGGCATGCACCTGGTCAACGAGCTCGCGCACCGCTGGGGCAGCCGCCGCACCCGGGACGGCAAGGTGGTCTGGTTCGAGCTGGAGCTCCCACCGGGCGCCGCGCCGCGGTAGAGCCCGTCCCCGAGCGCCCGCACCGACGGGGGAACCCGCCCCGACCTGGTACGACAACCGGTGCTTGTCGCCGCTCCCGCGCGGTTGTTGGCCCACCCGGGCGGCCGGTTGCTTGGCTTGGTCCCGCAGGACGCCGGACGGCGCACCCGGGCAGCCGGCCCGGGTGGCCGCGCCGGACCGGACCCGAGGAGCCCCCGTGAACCAGCTCGCCCCCCGCGCCGTCGTGGAGCGCTACGTCACCGCCATCGCCACCGGCGATCTGCCCACCGCGGCGGCCTCGTTCGCCGAGGACGCCACCTGGTCGTACCCGGGCGACCTGCCGCTGTCCCGGGTCTGGCGCGGCCGGACCGCCATCGTCGAGGACTTCCTGGGCTCGGTGGGCACGCTGTTCGCGCCCGGCAGCGCGCTGGACGTGACCCTGACCGGTCTGCTCGCCGACGGCCCGCAGGTGGTCGCCGAGTGGACCGCGCGGGGCACGGCGGCGAACGGCGCCGCGTACGACAACCAGTGCCTGGGCATCTTCACCGTCGAGAACGGCCTGATCACCGCCGTCCGCGAGTACCTCGACACCGAGCACGCGGCGCGCACGCTGTTCGCTCCGGCGGCCGGCTGACGACCGGTCGGCGACCTTGCCGGCGACGGTGCCGGGGTGGCCGGCCTAGTCGGGCAGCAGCAGGTTGACGTCACCGAACTCGTGCCACAGGTAGCGTTCGCGGACCGCCGCCGCGTAGCAGCGTTCGAGCAGCGGCCGGCCGGCGACGGCGGCGAGCATCAGCAGGTGGGAGGCCCGGGGTTCGTGCCAGCCGGTGAGCAGGCCGTCCACCGCGCGCACCCCGCGCTCGGGGGTGACCACCAGCTCGGTCCAGCCCTCGGCCGCCCGGACGGTCCCGTCCGGGCCGACCGCCGACTCCAGGGCCCGGACGGCGGTGGTGCCGACCGCGATCACCCGCCCGCCGCCGGCCCGGACCTGGCCGACCAGCCGGGCGGTGGCGGCCGGCACCCGGAACCACTCGGCGTACGGCGCCTCGTGCGCCTCCGGCGAGGCGACACCGGTGTGCAGCGTGATCGGCGTGACCAGCACGCCGCGCCCGGCCAGCCGGGCCACCACCTCGGCGGTGAACGGCCGTGCCGCGCTGGGCATCTCGCTGCTGCCGGGGGCGGTGGCGAAGACCGTCTGATAGGCCTCGATCGGCCAGTCGCGGTCCACGTACCCGTACCGGATCGCCTTGCCGTGGCGGGCCAGGTAGTCCGGCAGCGGCTCGGACAGGGCGAGTCGGGCGTGCCAGAGCCGGGGCGTGAACGCCTCGACCAGTTCGGCCTCGGCGCCGGCCGGCAGCTCCACCCGCAGCCCCGGGCGGGCCGGGGACTCCTCCGGCGGCCAGTAGGCGGCGGCCGCGCCGGGGGCGGTGCGGCGCAGCTCGACCAGGAACGCGCCGCGCCGGTCCGGCCGGGCCGGGGAGAGGTGCAGCGCGACGGGGGTGCCGTCGGGCAGCCGGCCCGGCAGCGCGGCGGGCAGGGTGGCCGAGTTGTTCACCACCAGGACGTCCCCGGGGCGCAGCACCTCGGGCAGGTCGGCGAAGCGGCGGTGTTCGACGGTCGCCCCGCTCCGGCGGCCGACCAGCATCCGCACGCCGTCCCGGGTGCTGCCGCGCGCCTCCGCCGGGGCGCGGGCGGAGAGTTCGGGCGGGACGGTGACGTCGATCCCCGGGTCCGTGGCTGCCGTCATCGCCCGGCCCGGGCGACGGCCGGCAGGTGGGAGGCGCGGTAGCGGCCCGAGGCCCGGCTGCCGGCCAGCAGGCCGAGCAGGGCGGGCACCACCGTCTCGGGGAGCGGCTCGTCGGAGATGTCCTCGCCCGGGCAGGCGTCCTGGTACATCCGGGTGCGCATGGTGCCCGGGTCGACCGCCCAGACCCGCACCGCCTCCTCCTCGCGGGCCAGCACGGCGGAGGCCTGGTCCAGCGCCGCCTTGCTGGCCCCGTAGCCGCCCCAGCCCGGGTAGGCCTCGACGGCCGCGTCCGAGCTGATGTTCAGCACGGCCCCGGCGTGCGCGCGCAGTTGGGGCAGCACGAGCTGGGTGAGCGCGATCGGCGCCAGGGCGTTGACCTCGAAGGTCTCCAGCAGGTCGGGCAGCGGGACGTCGGCGAGACGGGGCAGCGGGACGTCCGTCGTGTCGGAGCCGTTGAGCGTGCCGGCGTTGTTGACCAGGAGGTGTGCTCCGCCGAGCCCGGCGGCGGCCTCGACGAGGCGGGCGCGGTGGGCGTCGTCGACGACCGAACCGGCCGGCGCGACCACCGTGGTGACGGCGGCCAGTTCGGCCTCGACGGCGGAGAGTTCGGCCGCGTCGCGGGCGGTGATCACCAGGTGCCAGCCGTCCGCGGCGAGCGCCCGGGCCAGTGCCCGGCCGAGCCCGCGCGAGGCGCCGGTGACCAGGGCGACGGGGGCGGCGGATCCTGCGGTGTTCTGCGGTGCGTTCATGCCACCACGATCGCTCCGGCCCGGTCCGGTCCGGATCGGCCCGCAGGCCGGGGGGCCGATCGTCCGTTCGGCCTAGGGCAGGCCTAGGCCGCCGGACCGAGGCCCGGGCCGGGCCCCGGCCCCTGGTCGGAGGCGGGCCGGCCGGAGGGCGCGGGCTCCGCCCAGGACTGCGGCTCGGCCCAGGCGGCCAGCGTGCGGCGGGTCTCGAAGCGCCGCGGCAGACCGGTCAGCGGGTCGGTGAACTCGACCACGGAGGCGAGCAGTTGCAGCGGCCGGCGGAAGTCGTCCGGCGCCGGCTCGGGCAGCACCACCGGGTACACCGGATCCCCCAGGATCGGCACCCCGAGGCCGCTCATGTGCAGCCGCAGCTGATGGGTGCGCCCGCTGAGCGGCCGCAGCCGGTAGCGGCCCAGCCCGTCGCGGTGCTCGACCAGGTCGATCCGGCTCTCGCTGTTCGGCGGGGCGTCCAGCTCCTGCGCCGCGATCACGCCGCGCTCCTTGACGATGTGGCTGCGCACCGTGCGGGGCAGTGCGAGCGCCGGGTCGTAGGCCGCCACGGCCTGGTACTCCTTGCGCACCAGCCGGTCGCGGAACAGCGTCTGGTAGGCGCCCCGGTCCTCGGGGCGCACCACGAACATCGCCAGGCCCGCCGTCAGCCGGTCCAGCCGGTGCGCCGGGCTGAGCGCGGGCAGGTCGAGCCCGTGCCGCAGCCGGGAGAGCGCCGTCTCGACGACGTGCCGGCCGCGCGGGGTGGTGGCCAGGAAGTGCGGCTTGTCGACGACCACCAGGTGGTCGTCCCGGTGCAGCACCGCCAGCTCGAACGGGACGGGGACCTCGGCGGGCAGGTCGCGGTAGAGCCAGAGGTGCCCGGCGGGGCGGAACGGCTCGTCCGGCCCGATCGGGCCGTCCACGCCGACGATCTCGCGCCCGCGCAGCAGCGCGTCGATCCGCTCCGGGTCGACGGTCGGCAGCCGCTCGGCCAGGTAGGCGCGCACCGTCGGCCACGGCCCCTCGGCCGGCAGCCGCAGGTGCACCGGATCCACCCCCCGGCGCTGCGGGAGGGGTGCGGTCGGTGCCTTGCGCTTGCGTCTCATCTCGCGGCCAGCCTAACCGGGCCGCCGCGGCGGCCGGAGCCGCCGGACGCCCGAGGTGCCGGGGGCCGCCGGGCCGGTGGAGAGTGGACATGGAGGCCCCGCCGCCCGCCCACCGGAGGTGTCCGTGTGACCACAGACGGCCCGCACGACGCGCTGCCGCCGTTGCGCCTGCCCCGGCGGACCAGGAGGCTGCTCAGCTGCGCGTTCCTGCTGCTGGTCGCCGCCGTGGTGGCCGATCTGCTCTCCGGGCCGGGGACGACGCTCTCCCCCGTGCTCGCGGTGGCGCCGATGCTGGCGGGGGCGACCAGCCGCTCGGCCCGGGTGCCCCTGTTCGCCGGGGCGGTCGCCACCGCCGCCGTGGCGCTGCTGGAACTCAGCAACAGCGGCCTGCCCACCTCCGTCCACCTCGCCGCGCTCATCACCGTCCTCGCCGCCACCCTGGCCAGCGCCGCCAACGTCGTCCTGGTGTCGGCCCGGGAGCGCGAGCTGACCCAGGTCAGGACGGTCGCCGAGGCGGCGCAGCGGGCGCTGCTGCGCCCGCCGCCGGAGCGGCTCGGGCCGCTGCGGGTGGCCGTGCGGTACGCCGCGGCGGCGGCCGAGGCCCGGATCGGCGGGGACCTCTACGAGGTGGTGGACACCCCGCACGGGATCCGGATCCTGCTGGGGGACGTCCAGGGGCACGGCCTCCCGGCGGTGGAGACGGCCGCGGACGTGCTGGGGGTGTTCCGGGAGGCGGCCCGGACCGAGCCGGACCTCGCCCGGGTCGCCGAGCGGCTGGACGCCGCGCTGGCGGGCCGCCGGGTCAACGAGCGCTTCGCGACCGCGTTCCTGCTCGACGTGGAGCGCTCCGGCGGGCGGGCCGGCTTCGTCAACTGCGGGCATCCGCACCCGCTGCTGCGCCGCGCGGGGCGGGTGACCGAGCTGGAGCCGCCGCAGCACGCTCCCCCGCTGGGCCTGCTCGGGCTGATCGGCGGGCACTACCGGGCGGGCGGCTTCGACCCGCTCCCGGGTGACCTGCTGCTGCTCTACACCGACGGCGTCTCGGAGGCGCGCGACGCCGCGGACCGGTTCTACCCGCTGGCGCAGCGGCTCGCCGCGCTGCCCGCGGCGAGCCCCGAGGCGGTGCTGGACGCGCTGCTCGCCGATGTCGGCGACTGGCTCGGGGACGCCGGGCCGACCGACGACGCGGCGCTCCTCGCGCTGCGCTGGGAGACCTGACCCGCCGCGGCGCCCGCCGCCGGGGGCGACTGTCGGTGGCCCGTGCCAGGCTGTGAACGCGACCGGCGGGGCGCCGGCCGAGCAGCTGCGTCGAGGGGACACGACCATGGGCCGGAGCACGGGCGGATCGTTCGAGCTGACGAGTTTCGAACCGGAGGAGACGGACGAGCAGCCGGGCGCGACGCTGGGCCGGGTCCGGATCACCAAGACCTTCACCGGCGGTCTGACCGGCACCAGCGTGGTGCGGATGCTCTCCGTGCTGGACGGCACGGGCAGCCCGGCCGCGTACGTCGCGGTGGAGCACTTCACCGGCGAGCTGGACGGGCGGAAGGGCTCCTTCGTGCTCCAGCACGCGGCGCCGGACGGCCGGGGCGAGCGGCTCGCCATCGGGGTGGTGGCGGGCACCGGGGCCGGGGAGCTGACGGGCATCACCGGCACGTTCGAGCTGTCGATCGACGACGAGGGCGGGCACACCTACGTGCTGGAGTACGAGCTGGGCTGACCGTACCGGGGGCGCACCCGGCCGGCGTCCGCGCGGCGCCCGGCCGTTCACCCGGGCCGCTGTCACGATGATGCGATCAGTGCACGATCGACATCGGAGGGTGACGCATGCCCGGTACTGCCGCGACCTCGACACCGGCCGGCGGCGCGGTCACCGTCGACGGGGTGATCGCCCGGCTGCGCGAGATCGGAGCCGGGCTGCCGCCGGACGACGGCGTGGCGGTGTTCAACCGGATGTACCTCACCGTGACGGACGCCGTGCGGCGCCGGCTCGGCCGGCCGCGCGCGGAGCCGCCCCGCCGCACGCCACCCGACCGCGCCCCGCTCCGCCCCGGCCGCCCGTACTTCGCCGACCCGGCCGCGATGGCCGAGCTGGACGTGGTGTTCGCCGGGCGCTACCTGCTGGCCGTGGACGCCGTCACGGCCGGGCGGCCGGCACCGGCCTGCTGGCGGCCGCTCTTCGAGCTGCGCGCGCACCCGGGGGTGCACCCGCTGCAGTTCGCGCTGGCCGGGATGAACGCCCACATCCAGCACGACCTGCCGCTCGCCGTGGTCGACACCTGCCACCGGCTCGGCTGCGGGCCGGAGCGGCTCGCCGAGGACTACCACCGGATCAACGGCCTGCTGGCCGGGGTGGAGGCGGTCGTCCGGGAGCAGCTGATGCCCGGGCCGGACGTCCTGGAGCGGGCCGAGCCGCTGACGCACCTGCTGGGCGCCTGGTCGGTCGACGCCGCCCGGGACGCGGCCTGGGCGACCGTCCGGGCGCTCTGGCGGCTCCGGGACGTGCCCTCGGCCGCGACCGCGCTCACCGCCGCGCTGGACGGCTCGGTCGGTCTGCTCGGCCGCGCCCTGCTCACCCCGCTCGGGCCCGACCGGGGCGCGCCCCGGACCGGAACGGCCGGACCTCGCGGACCCCGCGACCCGCACCACCCGGAACGGCCGACGGCCGGCCGGCTCCCCGTGGCGAGGAACCGGCCAGCCGTCGGCTGAGCCGGTCGAGCGGGTCGAGCAGATCAAGCAGGTCGAGCCGGTCGAGCGGGCTGCGGGTGATCAGGCCCAGCTGGAGTGCAGCGGCTTGCCCTCGGCGTAGCCGGCCGCGCTCTGGATGCCGACCACGGCCTTCTCGTGGAACTCCTCCAGGCTGGAGGCGCCCGCGTAGGTGCAGGAGCTGCGCACGCCGGCGACGATCGAGTCGATGAGGTCCTCGACGCCCGGGCGGGCCGGGTCGACGAACATCCGCGAGTGCGAGATGCCCTCCTCGAAGAGCGCCTTGCGGGCGCGGTCGTAGGCGGAGTCCTGGGACGTGCGGTTGCTCACCGCGCGCGCCGAGGCCATGCCGAAGCTCTCCTTGTACTGGCGGCCGTCGGCGGTGGTCTGGAGGTCGCCCGGGGCCTCGTACGTCCCGGCGAACCAGGAGCCGATCATCACGTTGGACGCGCCGGCGGCCAGCGCCATCGCGACGTCGCGCGGGTGGCGGACGCCGCCGTCGGCCCAGACGTGCTTGCCGAGCCGGCGCGCCTCGGCGGCGCACTCCAGGACGGCGGAGAACTGCGGGCGGCCGACGCCGGTCATCATCCGGGTGGTGCACATGGCGCCGGGGCCGACACCGACCTTGAGGATGTCGGCGCCCGCCTCGACGAGGTCGCGGACCCCGACGGCGGAGACCACGTTGCCAGCCACGATCGGGATCTGCGGGTCGAGCCCGCGCACCGCGCGCAGCGCGCTGATCATCGACTCCTGGTGGCCGTGCGCGGTGTCGACCACCAGCACGTCGGCACCGGCCTCGATCAGGGCCTTGGCCTTGCCGGCCACGTCGCCGTTGATGCCGACGGTGGCGGCGACCCGCAGGTGGCCCTGCGCGTCGACGGCCGGGGTGTAGAGGGTGGCGCGCAGCGCGTTCTTGCGGGTCAGGATGCCGACCAGGCGGCCGTCGGCGTCGACCACCGGGGCGAGCTTGCGGTGCGCCTCGCTCAGCTTGTCGAAGGCGGCGCGCGGGTCTATGCCCTCGTCGAGCAGCAGCAGGTCGCGGGACATCACGTCGGCGAGGCTGGTGAAGCGGTCGACGCCCTGGCAGTCGGAGTCGGTGACCACGCCGATCGGCCGGCCGTCCTCGACCACGACCAGCGCGCCGTGCGCGCGCTTGTGCAGCAGCGAGAGGGCCTCGGCGACGGTGGCGCCCGGGGCCAGGGTGATGGCGGTGTCGTGCACCAGGTGGCGCTGCTTGACCCAGCCGATGACGTCGGCGATCACCTCGGTCGGGATGTCCTGCGGGATGGCGACCAGGCCGCCGCGGCGGGCGACGGTCTCGGCCATCCGGCGGCCGGCGATGGCGGTCATGTTGGCCACCACCAGCGGGATGGTGGTGCCGGTGCCGTCGTTCGAGGAGAGGTCGACACCCTGCCGGGAGCCCACGGCGGAGCGGCTGGGGACCATAAAGACGTCGTCGTACGTGAGGTCGTACGAGGGCTTGAGGTCGTTCAGGAAGCGCATGTAAAAGGGCTCTCTGGCTGGGAGAAGGTACACCTCGGGTGCGGTTGCGGCGAGGCCGCCGGGCGCACTCGGGCGCCCGGCACCCAACGTTCGATTCTCCGCTACCCCGGGGCCAAAAGCCAGTTCGCGTGCGATTGCTGGCACAGTGCACAACGCATGATCACCGGCACGGGCTCCGGCTTGGAGCTTCCTCCAAGTGATCGCCTTTTCGCCCCGGCCAGGGCCGCTCCCGTAGCATTCACGCGGTAACGGCGAGGCAATCCAGGAAAGCGGCAGCGGGCATCATGACGGCGGGCGTGGACATCGAGCAGGACATCGAGCAGGGCGGCGGCACGGAGGTCACCGAGGAGGAGATCGACTACGGTCCCGGCCTCGACCCCGAGCGGCTGCGGCTCTGCCTCGACGTGCTCGCCGAGCTGGACGAGCTGCACGTCGACCACCCGGACGCGATCACCGTCCGCAAGGCCGTCGGCGGCATATTCCGCACCCTCAAGCAGCGCCGCCGCCAGGAGACCCGGGCCCGCAAGACCGCGAACGACCGCGAGGTCACCGCCCGCACCGCCACCGGCGCACCGAGCCGGATCGACGACGAGACGGCCGGGGTCTTCGGTCTGACCACCGTCACCACCACCGAGATCGCCGGCATCCTGGAGCGCCCGCGCTCCTGCTACACCTGCAAGCAGCGGTACGTCGAGGTGGACGCGTTCTACCACAACCTCTGCCAGAGCTGCGCGGTGAAGAACCGCGCCCGCCGCGACGCCCGCGCCGACCTCACCGGCAAGCGCGCGCTGCTCACCGGCGGCCGGGCCAAGATCGGTATGTACATCGCCCTGATGCTGCTGCGCGACGGCGCGCACACCACCATCACCACCCGCTTCCCCAACGACGCCATCCGCCGCTTCACCGCGATGCCGGACAGCGCCGACTGGCTGCACCGTCTGAAGATCATCGGCATCGACCTGCGCGACCCGGCGCAGGTCATGGCCCTGGCCGACGAGGTCGCCGCCGACGGCCCGCTGGACATCCTGATCAACAACGCCGCGCAGACCGTGCGCCGCCCGCCGGAGTCGTACCGCGAGCTGGTCAACGCCGAGTCCGCGCCGCTGCCGGCCGGCGAGCTGCCGCAGTCCACCACGATCGGCCGCTTCGGCAGCGGCAGCGTCGACCTGCCCGCGCTGCCCGCCCAGGCGAGCGGCGGCGGCGAGCGGATCTCCGCCGAGGACGTCACCTCGCTGGCCCTGGTCACCGGCTCCGCCACGCCCGCCCGGATCGAGGCCGGCACCGCGATCGACGCCGGCGGCCTGGTGCCCGACCTCGCGCCCACCAACAGCTGGGTGCAGACCGTCAACGAGGTCGGCCCGGTGGAGCTGCTGGAGGTCCAGCTCTGCAACTCCACCGCGCCGTTCATCCTGATCAGCCGGCTGCGCCCGGCGATGGCCGCCTCGGCGTCCCGCCGCAAGTACGTGGTCAACGTCTCCGCGATGGAGGGCGTCTTCACCCGCGGCTACAAGGGCGCCGGCCACCCGCACACCAACATGGCCAAGGCCGCGCTGAACATGCTCACCCGCACCAGCGCGCAGGAGATGTTCGAGTCCGACGGCATCCTGATGACCGCCGTCGACACCGGCTGGATCACCGACGAGCGCCCGCACCCGGACAAGATGCGCCTGGCCGACGAGGGCTTCCACGCCCCGCTCGACCTGGTCGACGGCGCGGCCCGGGTGTACGACCCGATCGTCCGCGGCGAGCAGGGCGAGGACCTCTTCGGCTGCTTCCTCAAGGACTTCGACCGCGCCGCCTGGTAGACCCAGCGAGGAGAACCGAGTTGACCACCGCACCGCTGATCGGCGCCGGCGTGATCGTGCCCACCGGGGACGGCCGGGTCCTGCTGGGCCACCGGATCACCGCCGGCGAGCCGCCGACCTGGAGCCTGCCCGGCGGCAAGGTGGACGACCCCGGCGAGTCCTTCGAGCAGGCCGCCGCGCGCGAACTCGCCGAGGAGACCGGCATCGTGCTGCCGGCCGGCGCGATGCGGGTGCTCGCGGTGCTGCTCGACCACGAGCTCGGCCGCCCCCGGCTCACGGCGGCCGTGCTCGCCCCGCCGAGCCTGGCCGCCGCCGTGGTCACCGAGCCGCACGCCTGCGCCGGCTGGGAGCGCGTCCCGCTCGACGCCCTGCCCGAGCCGATGTTCTACCCGTCCGCGCTGGTCCTCGGCGCCTGGCTGCCGGACCGCCCCTCGGCGGCCCGGGCCGGGACGTACGCCTACCCCGTCATCGGCCGGACGCCGGTGGCGGGGTAGGCGCGAGCCGGTTCAGCCGTTGCGGGCCGCCTCCGGGCCGGTGATCCGCCTGAGCAGCGGGAGCGTCGAGGCGATGATCCCGAGCGAGACCGCCAGGCCGAGGGCCACCAGCGCGAAGTACACCGCGCCCGGCGAGACCAGGTCGTAGTCCATCTGCGACTTCAGGAACATCGCCGACGCGGCGAAGCCCGTCCCGGTCGCGATCGCCGCCACCACCAGCAGCGGCAGCGCGCTCTCCAGGCCGACCACGCGCTGGAGCAGGCGCAGCGGCGCACCGGTCAGCCGCAGGATCGCGAACGGCCGCCTGCGGTCGGACAGCCCCGCGACCACGCTCACCGCCAGGCTGCAGCCGGCGATCGGCAGGGTGGTCAGCAGCACCACGTCGGCCAGCTGCCGCCAGCCGGCGAGCTGCTTCTGCTGGGTGGAGCCCCAGTCGCCGACCGTCCGGGCCCGGTACTGCGGGTAGGCCCTGGTGAGCAGCGTCCTGGTCCGCTCCATGGCCGCGGCGGAGCCGTCGGTGGTCACGAGGACGGTGCGCACCGGCAGCTCGGCCGCCGCCGCGGCGGAGATCGGCGCGGCCGCCCACTCGTGCGCGGCGTTGGACTGCAGGTCCAGGAAGGCGAACTGCGGGACGCCGGCGACGTCGGCGCCGGCCGGGCAGTGGCCCGCCACCGGGGTCTGGGCGAGGTCGGTGCAGAGCACCAGGGCCGGGGAGAAGCCGAGGCGCTCGCCGGGCTCCCGGCCGAGGGCCTGCGGATTGTCGTGGCCCACCGTGAGGCCCCGGAACCCCGGCACCGCCCGGAGATCGGCCAGCAGCTGTGCCGGCAGCGCGTCCGTCATCGGCGGCTCGTCGACCATCGCGCCGTGCTCCACCGCGACCCGGGTCTGCGGGTCACCGCTGAGCGCGCCGCGGTTCTCGTCGATCGTGCCGATGACGCAGACCGTCGCGGTGGTGACGAAGAGGGCGAGGACGAGTCCGGCGACCGAGCGGAAGCCCGCCTTCGGGTCGTCCGCGAGCCGCCGCACCGCGATCAGCGTGGCCGGGCGGCTGGTGCGCCGGGCGACGCCCCGGGCGGTGGCCAGGGTGAGCCAGGGGCCCGCGACCACCAGACCGAGCATGATCACCAGGAAGCCGGTCAGATAGGCCGCCGTCTGCCCGTCGGTGGTGTCCGGGCGCCGGTTGACGAACCAACCCAGCTCGGCGAGACCGGCCAGCAGCGGGACCAGCCGCCAGTGGGTCGGCGGCTTCGGGGTGACCCGGCGGGTGACCCCCAGCGGTGAGACGGTGACCCGCCGCAGTGCCAGCCGGGCCGCGACCGCCGCCGCCACCGGAACGCCCAGGGCCACCGCCACCGCCTGGAGCGGCGTGATCGTCAGATCGTCGACGAAGAACCGCTCACCGGTGAACGGGACGGTCGCCACCAGCGGGCGCAGCGCGAAGTGGAGGCCGAAGCCCACCACCGTGCCGACGACGGCGGCCACGGTGGACTCCACCGCCGAGATCACAGAGACCTGCCCGGGGGTGGCACCGACCAGCCGCATCGCGGCGTAGCGCTGCTCCCGGGTGGCGGCGGAGAGCCGGGTGGCGGTGCCGATGAAGACGACCACCGGGAAGATCAGCGCACCGGCCACCACGGAGAGGATCAGCGTCATGGCGTCGCCGCGCACGCCCGCCCCCGGGCAGTCGTTGTCGCAGACGGCCGGGACCGCCGTGGCGATGGTGGTGATCCGGCGGGCCCCGTGCACGCCCTCGAGCTCCGCCGGGGTCCGGCCGATCACCGCGAACAGCGAGTCCGGGGAGGGCAGCGCCTCGTCGCCCAGGACCCCGGCCGGCCGGCCGGGGAGGCGGTCGCCGAGCTCCGCCGCGGGGGTCGCGCGCAGCAGTTCGGCGAGCGCCGGCGAGACGTAGTACTCGCCGGGCGCGGGCAGCGCGGCCAGTCCGGGCGGGACGGGCGAGGTCGGACCGGTGGCGGCGACGTCGGCCTCGAAGATCTCCCTGCCGTCGTAGTAGTCGCCGTGGCCCCACCACCAGAGCGGGTCCACCGGGGCCGACTCGGTCCGGGACGCCGCTCCGGTGTTGGTCCACAGCTGCCGCTCGTTGGCCTTGTCGACGGCGTTGATGCTCGCGAGCGTGGAGAGCAGCAGGCCGACGCCGACCGCCACGGCGGCGGCGATGACGATCAGCCGGCCGACGGCCTCCCGACCGCCGGAGACGGCGAGGCGGAGCGCGAAGGCGATCACGGGGCGACCCGCCCGTCCGCGCGGGCCGCGAGGGAGCCGGCGGAGAACGACGTGGCCCTGCCGTCCCGGACGATCGCCTCGCGGTCGGCGTAGGCGGCGACCCTGGGCTCGTGGGTGACCAGGATGACGGTGGTGCCCTGCTCGCGGGCGGCGCCGACCATCAGCTCCATCACCTGCTCGCCGGTGAGCGAGTCCAGCGCGCCGGTCGGCTCGTCGGCGAACAGCACCCGGGGCCGCGCCACCAGGCCGCGGGCGAGGGCGACGCGCTGCGCCTGACCGCCCGACAGCTCGCCGGAGCGGCGCTTCTCCATGCCGTCCAGGCCCAGCCGGGCGAACCAGGGCCGGGCCTCGGCGAGCGCGGCGGCCCGCCCGGTGCCGCTCAGCAGCAGCGGCAGCGCGACGTTCTCCTCGGCGGTCAACTCGGGGACGAGCTGGCCGAACTGGAAGACGAAGCCGAACCGGTCCCGCCGTAAGGCGCTGCGCCGGACCTCGGTCATGGTGTCGATCCGCTGCCCGTCGAAGCGGACCTCGCCGGAGTCCGGGGTGAGGATGCCGGCCAGGCAGTGCAGCAGCGTCGACTTGCCGGAGCCGCTGGGGCCCATGATGGCGAGCACCTCGCCGGCGTCGACCGCCAGGCTCGCGCCGCGCAGGGCCGGGGTCTCGCCGAAGGCGAGCGTGATGTCGCGGGCCTCGATCAGCGGCGTCATGACCGCACCGCCTCGGCGAGCGCGTCCAGGCGGGCGGCGGTCAGGTCGATCCAGCGCAAGTCGGCCTCCAGGTGGAACAGTCCGTGGTCGGCGAGCAGGGCGTCGACCAGTGCGCCGTCGCGGCGCAGGCCGGTCAGCTCGCGCATCCGTCGCAGGTGGGCGGCGCGCTGGGTGTCGAGGTAGGCCTCGGCGTCGCGGCCGAGCATCAGGGCCAGCACGACCTTGGTGAACAGCACCGTCTGCAGGTTGGGTTCGGGCGAGACGGGCTCGGTGAGCCAGTGCTCGAACTCCGTCACGCCGGCCTCGGTGATCACGTAGCGCTTGCGCTCGGGACCGTCGCCGGGCTCGGCCTCGCCGGGCACCACCTTGCCGTCCCGGGCCAGTCGGCCGAGCGTCGCGTAGACCTGGCCGTAGGGCAGCGGCTTGCCCCGTCCGAAGAAGGCGTCGTAGTCGCGCTTGAGGTCGTAGCCATGGCTCGGCTCACGCTCCAGCAGCCCGAGAAGGGTCAAAGGAACACTCATGGGAAGGAACATACACCAGACGTATACTTCGAGTGTATAGCCGGGAAGAACAGGGCCCCGAGCTGCGAAGATGCTGATCATCCGATGGATGTCGAGGACACCGGAGCGCACCGGGGCCGCCGGAGGACACCGCCGGGCAGGGCATGGACGGAGGGCACCGCCGGGCGCGCGGGAGGGCGTGAGCGGGCGGGCGGGCGTGAGCGGGAGGCGGCCCCACGTCCGCCCCCCGCTCCACACGGGTGGCCCGACACGCCCCCACAGCGAGCCGGGCCCGCCGCGTCCCGGCACATGGAGGACGCGGCTGCGACCAGCCTGCCCCGCAGGCCCCCGCCCTGCCGAGGGCCGAACGTCCCGGTCGTTCCGCGAGCCGGGGCGGACCGCGCCGGATGGCGGTCCGTCAGGGCCCCGCGCCGGCCCGCCCGGGTGGTGCGCGCACGGCTCTTGTGCGGGGGCCGGGCCGGGGGGAGATTGGGAGCCGGGGCCCGCCGGACGATCCCGGCCGGGCGCCCCGAACGCCGCTGCGACCCATCACCCGAGGAGCACGCATCGTGTCCAGCACCCCCGGCCCGGTCCGGCCCGCGTCGCTGCCGCGGCGGGCCGGGCGGCAGCTGCGGCGGGCCTCCGGCACCGACCGCGATCCCCTGGTCCGGCCGCTGGACCGGTCGCGCAGCCGGGCGTGGTGCGCGGCCCTGCTGGGGCTGCTCCTCGGCCTGACCGCCGCCGTCGGCGGCGCGCTGCTCGGCTACCAGACCGTCGGGCGGGACGCCGACGCCGATCTGGCACGGCTGCGCCAGGTCGACGCCGTGGTGACCGGCACCGGCCGGCACGGCGCCGCGGTGGGCAGCCGCGCGGCGGGCGGCTACCAGGGCCGGGTCGCCGCCGAGGCCACCTGGACCGGACCCGACGGCCGGCCGCGCACCGGCACCGTCGAGGTGCACCGGACGGCCGTGGTCGGAGCCACCGTCACCATCTGGGTCGACGAGGCGGGCCTGGTGACCGACGCCCCGACCACCCGGGCCGGCGTGGCGGTCGAGGCGGCCTGCGCGGGCCTCGCCGGCTTCACCGCCGTCGGGGCGGCCGTCGTCGGAGCGCTCGCCCTGCGCCTGCGGGCCCTCGACCGGCGGGCCGAGCGCGCCTGGCAGCGGTCCTGGACCAGGCTCGAACCGCTCTGGAGCGGCCGCACCAGCCGCAGCCCCGGCGGCGCGCAGGAGGACTGACGGTCGACGGACGGCCGGTCCCGGCGGCGTCTCAGGGCGCGCCGTCCGGGCCGGTCCAGGCCGGGGCCGGGTCGCCGGCGGAGGCGCGGCGGGTGAGGGCGGCGACGGCGGCCAGCAGGGCCAGCGCGAGGGCGAGCGCGGCCGGCACATCGGCGTTCAGGACGAGCACGGCGCCGAGGACGGCACCGCCGAACATCCAGCCGGCCGAGGCGAACCGGCGCAGGCCCGCCCGGTCGGCGGCCAGGCCGGTCAGGGTCATGGTGAGGACGGTGGTGGTGAGGTCGGGCACCTTGAGGGAGCGGACGACGGCGTTCTGCAACCCCATCGCGAGCCCGAGCAGGCCGGTCAGGGTGTAGCGGACCGGCTCGGCGGTGTGCCCGGCCAGCGCCGCCACCACGGTGGCGACGGCCAGCAGGGCCGCCTGGACGACGGCGGAGACCACCAGCAGCCGGCCGCGGTGACCGGGCAGGCGCTCGCTGAGCCGGCCGCCGGCGACCGCGCCCGCCAGGAAGGCGCCCAGCGCGGCCAGCGAGGCCGTCACGGAGAAGCCGGCCGCACCGGCGAGGGCGAAGCCCAGGAACACCACATTGCCCGTCATGTTGGCGACGAAGACATGGCCGAGGGCCAGGTAGCTCACCGCGTCCACCAGCCCCGTGACGACGGTGAGTGCCAGCAGCATCGAGACCAGCGGGCCGTGCCGGGGGTCGCTCCACACAGCTGTCCTCCTCCGGTTCGCGCGTCCCGGTGATCTCCGGCGCTGCGTCCGTTCTACGCCCGTCCGGCCGCCCGGGGCACGCCGAACCCCCGACGGGGGCCCGTTTCCGGGTCGCCGGACGGGCCCGGCGGGCCGATCCGGCCATTCCTGCTGCGGCCGGCGGTGCGGGAGTGCCACCCGGGGCTCCGGCGGCACCGGGCCGCACCCCGGCCCGGCCACCGGAGCGGCAGTGACCTGCCCCGGCCGTACCCCCCGGAGCACTGGCCGGCGGAGCTCCCGGCGGGCGTTCTCCCGTCGCGAACCCACCCCTTTTTGCAGTATGACTGTCAATCTTTTGCGTGTATCCATGGACTTCATGCAGAGGCGCGCCTAGTGTCTCCCTCGCTCGGCCGTTCCCACCCACGCCAGCGAGGACGTCGCCCATGCCCCCACCCGCCTTCCGCCGACTGCGTGCACCGCTCGCCGCGCTGACCGCCGCGGCCCTCTCCGCAGCCGCCCTGCTCACCCTCTCCACCCAGCCCGCGCACGCCGCGGCCGTGCCGACCCTCTCCCCGCTGGACGTCCCCGGCCGGGGCGCCGCCGTGGCGTTCAAGGAGCAGGAGGCCGAGTTCGCGGCCACCAACGGCACGGTGATCGGCCCCGATCGCCGCTACGGCACGCTCCCCTCGGAGGCCTCCGGCCGCCAGGCCGTGACGCTCGCCGCCGCCGGCCAGTACGTCGAGTTCACGCTCAGCGCGCCGGCCGACGCGATGACCTTCCGCTACAGCCTGCCGGACAGCCCGGACGGCCGGGGCCGGGACGCCTCGCTCGACCTCCTGGTCAACGGGTCGAAGCTGAAGGACGTCCCGGTCACCTCCAGGTACGGCTGGTACTACGGGGGCTACCCCTTCAACAACAACCCCGGGGACACCAACCCGCACCACTTCTACGACGAGGCCCGGACCATGTTCGGCTCCTCGCTGCCGGCGGGCACGAGGATCCGACTGCAGGTGTCCTCCACCGCGCAGTCCCCCACCTTCACCGTCGACCTGGCCGACTTCGAGCAGGTCGGCGCACCGATCGCCAAACCCGCCGGGGCGCTCGACGTGGTCGCGGACTTCGGCGCCGACCCGACCGGGGCCACCGACAACACCGCGCGGTTCCAGACGGCGGTCGACGCCGGCCGGGCCCAGGGCCGGCCGGTCTACATCCCGCCGGGCAGCTACACCCTGTACGACCACGTGGTGGTGGACGGCGTCACCCTCGCCGGGGCCGGGCCCTGGTACAGCGTGCTCGGCGGCCGCGACCCGGTCAACCGCAACCGGGCCGCCGGCATCTACGGCAAGTACGTGCCGGGCGGCGGCTACGGCGGCGCGATCCGGCCGCACGAGGCCAACGGTCCGAGCCGGGGCGTCACCCTGCGGGACTTCGCCATCATCGGCGACGTCCGCGAGCGGGTGGACGACGACCAGGTGAACGCGCTCGGCGGGGCGATGAGCGACTCCACCGTCGACAACCTGTGGATCCAGCACACCAAGGTCGGCGCCTGGATGGACGGGCCGATGGACCGCTTCACCCTGAAGAACAGCCGCATCCTCGACCAGACCGCGGACGGCGTGAACTTCCACACCGGGGTGACCAACTCCTCGGTGACCAACACCTTCGTCCGCAACACCGGCGACGACGGCCTGGCCTCCTGGCCCGAGCGCGTCCCCAACGTGGGCGACAGCTTCACCCACAACACGGTCGTCGTGCCGGTCCTGGCGAACAACATCGTCACCTACGGGGGCCGGGACTTCACGATCTCCGACAACGTGATGGCCGACACCGTCAGCAACGGCGGCGGCCTGCACATCGCCAACCGCTACCCGGGGGTCGACTCGGGGCACGGGACCGCCGTCGCGGGCACCGTCACCGCGGCCCGCAACACCCTGATCCGGACCGGGAACAGCGACTACAACTGGAACTTCGGCGTCGGGGCGGTCTGGTTCAGCGGCCTCAACGAGCCGATCACCGGCGCCGCCGTCACCATCTCCGACACCGACCTCCTGGACAGCTCCTACGAGGCGATCCAGACCATCGAGGGCGCCTCCAGCGGGATCTCCTTCACCGACGTCACCATCGACGGCGCGGGCACCTACGCCATCCAGGCCCAGGCCGAGTCCAGCATGCGGTTCACCAATGTGAAGGCGCGCAACATCGCCCAGGCCGCCACGCCGACCCACAACTGCGTCGGCGCCGGGTTCCGGATCACCGACGGCGGCGGCAACTCCGGGTGGGCGGGCGCCACCTGCACCGGCACCTGGCCGGCCCCGCAGTTCACCTACGGCGGCCGGCCGGGCGGCGGGACGGGCACGCCGTCCCCGTCCCCCACCGGCACCCCGAGCCCGTCGGGCACCCCGACCGGCCCGACCACCCCGCCGGCCTGCACCGTCGGCGCCACCGCGAGCAGCAGCAACCAGACCTACGCCGCCGCCAACGCGGTCGACGGCAACGCCGCGACCTACTGGGAGAGCGCCAACAACGCCTTCCCGCAGTCGATCACGGTCGACCGGTGCGGCACGTCCGAGGTCCGGGGCGTCCAACTCCGGCTGCCGGCCGGCTGGGAGGCCAGGACCGAGACCCTGAGCGTGTCCGGTTCCGGCGACGGCACGTCCTTCACCGAGCTGGCGGCGGCCCGGGGCGTCCTCTTCGACCCGGCCGGCGGCAACACGGCCACGGTCGCCTTCCCGGCCGCCACCGGCGCCCGCTGGCTCCGGGTCACGGTGACCGGCAACACCGGCTGGCCGGCCGCCCAGCTCGCCGAGCTGACCGCCCTCGCCGGCACCCCGCCCACCACGGCCCCGCCCACCACGACACCGCCCACCACGACACCCCCGACCAACCCGCCCGGCACGGTGGACCTGCTGCGCGGGAAGCCGGTCACCGCGAGCGGCTTCGCCGACGTCTACCGGCCCGACCGGGCCAACGACGGTGACCGGGCCAGCTACTGGGAGAGCGCCAACAACGCCTTCCCGCAGTGGATCACGGGCGACCTCGGCAGCCCCGTCGTGCTCGGCCGGGTGGTGCTCGCACTGCCGGCCGGCTGGGAGGCCAGGACCGAGACCCTGACCGTCCAGGGCAGCACCGACGGCGCCTCCTGGACCGCGGTGAAGCCCTCGGCCGGGTACCGCTTCGACCCGGCCACCGGGAACACCGTCACCGTCCAGGTGACCGGGACGACCGCCCGGTACCTCCGGCTCACCTTCACCGGCAACACCGGCTGGCCGGCCGGCCAGCTCTCGGAGTTCCAGGTGTACGGCCCCTGACGGGCCGGCACGGCGAGGGCCCCTGGAGACCGGCCGGTCTCCAGGGGCCCTCGTGCGCGGTGTTCAGCAGCCCTCGTGCGCGGTGTTCAGCCCTCGTGCGCGGGCTTCAGCCCTCGTGCGCGGTGTTCAGGACCGGGCACGCGGCGCCGAGGGCCGGGCGCCCGGGCTTCAGGACCGGGCGCGCGGCGGCGCCGTCGACCCCCGGACCACCAGCTCCGGCTCGAACAGCAGCTCGTCGTGGGTGATCCGGGCCCCGCCGATCTCCCCCACCAGCAGGTCCACCGCGGCCCGGCCCATCGCCTCGATCGGCTGCCGGACGGTGGTCAGCGGCGGATCGGTGCAGGTCATGAAGGACGAGTCGTCGTAGCCGATCACCGACACGTCGTCCGGCACCGAGAGACCGGCCCGGCGGGCCGCCCTGATCGCCCCGAGCGCCAGCGGGTCGCTGGCGCAGATGATGCCGGTGACGCCCTCCCGGAGCAGCCGGGTGGTGGCGGCCTGGCCGCCCTCCAGCGTGAACAGCGCCCGCTCGACCCGGCTCTGCGGCAGGTCGAGGCCGGCCTTCGCCGCCGCGGCCTGCGCGGCGGCGAGCTTGCGCCGGGACGGCACGTGGTCGGCCGGACCGAGCACCAGGCCGATCCTGCGGTGCCCGAGCTGGCGGAGGTGGCCGATCGACTGCTCGACGGCGACGGCGTCGTCGCAGGACACCCGGGCGAAGTCGAGCCCCTCGATGGCCGCGTTCAGCAGCACCGTCGGCAGGCTGCGCTCGGCCAGCCGGTCGTAGTGGTCGTGGGCGGCGTCGGCCTGGGCGTAGAGGCCGCCGAAGAAGACCACCCCCGAGACCTGCTGGGAGAGCAGCAGGTCGACGTAGTCCGCCTCGGAGACCCCGCCGGCGGTCTGGGTGCAGAGCACGGGGGTGAACCCCTGGCCGGCCAGCGCACCGCCCACCGCCTCGGCGAAGGCCGGGAAGATCGGGTTCTGCAGCTCGGGCATGACCAGGCCCACCAGCCGGGCGCGTTCGCCCCGCAGCTGGGTGGGGCGCTCGTAGCCGAGCACGTCCAGGGCGGTCAGCACGGCGGCCCTGGTCGCCTCCGAGACGCCGGGCTTGTCGTTCAGCACCCGGCTGACGGTGGCCTCGCTGACCCCGACCTTCTGCGCCACCTGGGCAAGTCGTCGTGTCATGGGGGGAGTGTACGTCGTTCTTCGCAAGAATTTGCGTCCTCTTGCGCTCTCTTGAACCTCCTCCGCAGCCGGAGCCACAGCCCGCAGCCGGAGCCGCAGCCGCAGCCGCAGCCGCAGCCCGCAGCCCGCAGCCCGCAGCCCGCAGCCGACGGTGCCGCCGGGCGGAACTGCGCCCGGCGGCACCTGCTCGAAGGGGCCCGGAGGGCTACGGGTTCACGGTGATGGTGAAGGTCGAGGTGGTGTTCCTGATGTCCTGGTCGTTGCCGGCCAGCCGCAGGTTGTTGAAGACCACCGACCCGACCGCCGGGCCCTGCCCCGGTTCGGCCGACTCGTTCGCCCAGATCCCGAAGCCGGACTTCGCGTCGAAGGCGTCACCGCTGCGGCGCGCGCCGGTGATCGAGATGTTGCTGAAGACGGTGTCCTTGACCGGGAACTGCGGCTGTCCGCCGGAGTAGTTGGTCTGGAACATGATGCCGTGGTACGTCGGGTCGACGATGTCCACGTCGCTCACCCGGATGCCCTGGAACACCTTGGAGGCTGAGAACACCCAGATCCCGGGGAAGGTCTGGGAGCCCCAGAAGTGCCCGCCGGCACGGACGATCGAGATGTTCTGCAGGTTGGTCGGGTCGGTGCCGAAGCCGTTCATCGGGTACCCGAAGTCCAGCGAGCTGATGGTGACGCCCGAGTAGACCAGGGTGTCGGCGATGTAGATGTTGCGGAAGGTGTTGGCGTAGCCGCCGTACACGGCCACTCCGGCCGCCCGCCAGGTGAGGATCGAGGTCAGGTTCTCGAAGACGTTGTTCTTCTCGTCCGCGCCGCCCGCGTCGATCGCGGAGAACAGCGCGAAGGAGTCGTCCCCGGTGGCCCGGGCCTCGTTGTTGGTGATCAGGTTGTCGGTGGAGCCGTTGGTCATGTTGACGCCGTCGGCGAAGGTGTCGCGGATCCGGCTGTTGCTGATGGTCATGGAGTCCGTGTTGGCCCCCCAGTAGAGGCAGACCATGTGCTCGACCCAGATGTCGTCGATCACCATGTGGGCCACGTTGGCGAAGTCGAACACCTTGCCGGGGCCGTCGATCCGGGAGGTGTAGTTGCCGAAGTAGGCGAACCCGGCGAAGGTCGAGCCGTTCGCCGACGCCTCCGCGCGGAAGCCCACGTCGGTGTTGCTCTGGGTGGCGGGCGCGCGGAACCGGGTGAACCAGGGACCGGCGCCGATCACCTTGACGGGCTTGCCGTAGACCTGGAACTTGCTCGCGGTCTGGTAGTCGCCGGCGGGCAGGTAGACCCCGACCAGGGTGCCGGTGGTGTCCATCCGGACCTTGTCCAGGGCGTTCTGCACGTCCTGGTGGGTGAAGCCGGCCGGGACGGCGTAGTGCGCCGGGTCCGGGTTGGGCGTCGCGGTGGCCTGCTCCAGGCTGACGAAGTCGATCGCGTAGCGGGAGGTGTCCCCCACGTCCTTCTGCAGCCTGATCCGGCTGCCGGCCGGGACGGTGGTGCCGAGCAGCACGTTGGCCTCGTCGTAGACGTGCCGCGGGGCGCCCGCGCCGGGCGAGTTGCCCGGCGAGGTCTCGGCGCCGTACAGCCAGGCGTACTTGGAGGTCAGGTCGATCTTCTTCAGGAAGGCGCCGTCGACGTAGACGCTGAGCGTGGCGTCGGTGCCGTCGCCGCCGGCGGCGTCGGGGATGGAGAACCGGGTGACGAGGGTGTTGGTCGGCGCCCTGGTGGTGAACTCGACCGAGGCGCCGGTGGAGTTCAGCGTCACCGCGCGCCGGCCGCTCGCCTCGCCGGCCAGGTCCCCGACGACCCGGTTCGGGCCGAGCAGGCCCGCCCCGCCGGACAGGACGCCGTCCTCGGCCTCGTAGGTGTCGTAGGGCATGTTGGCGCCCCGGCCGACGTAGAGCGGCTGGGTGGAGGTGTTGTCGGCCTGCTTGGCGGGCGGCTCGTTGGCGTCCGCCGCGATCACCGTCCTCACGGTGTACCGGCCGTTGGCCGCCGTCCAGGTGCCGAGCGTCACCGGCGCGGTGGTCGCGCCGGGGGCGATCGTGCCGGTGTACGCGCCGGACAGCGTCCTGACCACCGTGCCGGCGGCGTCGGCGACCGTCAGGGTGATGGCGTGGGCGCCGCCGGCGGAGGCCGTGGTGCCCTGGTTCCGCACCGCCACCGAGAAGGTGACGGCGTTCCCGGCGGCCGGGTTGGCCGGGGCCCACGCGGTCGGGGCGGCGAGCAGGTCCGACCCGGGCGCCCGGGCGACCACCAGGGCGGCCGGGGCGGTGCCGGTGTTGTTGGTCTCGTCCCGCTCGATCACCGCGTTGGCCTCGTCGACCTTGGCGGAGAGCTGGTAGCTGCCGGCCGCGCGCACGCCCGCGTCGGCCGTGACGGTGCCGGCGGCGCCGGCGGCCAGCGGGCCGACCTGGGCGGTACCGACCTTGGTCGAGCCCAGGTAGAAGCCGACGGCGGTGGCGGCCGACGGCAGGGTGCCCACGTTGCGGACCGTCGCGGAGAGCCGGATCGGGTCGGTCTCGACCGGCGCGGCCGGGGTGGCGGTCACCTCGGTGACGGTCAGGTCGGGGTTGGGCGCCGGGGTGCCGAGCACCTGGAACTCCGCCACCTGGCCGCCGGTCGATCCGGTGTTGGCGGTGATCCGCAGCTGGACGTCGGCCGCGGCGGCGCCGACCGGGACGGTCACGGAGTTCCCGGCCGACTGGACGAAGGCGTAACTGCGCGCCGGCACCAGGGTGGTGAAGGCGCCGCCGGACTGGTCCCGGCCGAGCACCTCGATGGTCTGGCTCCGGTCGCCCCAGGCCGCGGCCGGGTTCAGCTTGACCACGACGGACGCCACCGCCGCGTTGGAACCCAGCGCCACCGTCAGGGTGTCCGGGTAGCTGTTGGCGTTGCCCTCCCAGTAGGTGGCGGTGTCGTTGTCGTTGGCGTTGGCCGCGACGAAGGTGTGGATCACCGAGGAGGCGCTGATCGGCTTGCCCGCGGCCAGGTTGGTCCCGCCGCCGCTGCCGGACCGCACCACGGTGTTGCTGCTCGGCGACTGGTTGCCGGCCGCGTCGCGGGCCTTCACGTAGTAGGAGACGGTCGCGCTGTCCGGCCGGCTGTCGGTGTAGCTCAGCACCGTGCCGGCCACGGTGGTCAGCAGCACGCCGTCGGCGTAGACGTCGTAGCCGGTGACGCCGGTGTCGTCGGTCGAGGCCGTCCAGGTGAGCCGGATCTGCCCGGGCGAGGGCTGGGTGAAGCCGAGGGAGCCGGGCGCGGACGGCGCCTGGGTGTCCCCCGACTGCCCGGTCCGGGTGACCGTGTTGCTGCTCGGCGACTGGTTGCCGGCCGCGTCGCGGGCCTTCACGTAGTAGGAGACGGTCGCGCTGTCCGGCCGGCTGTCGGTGTAGCTCAGCACCGTGCCGGCCACGGTGGTCAGCAACTCACCGTCGGCGTAGACGTCGTAGCCGGTGACGCCGGTGTCGTCGGTCGAGGCCGTCCAGGTGAGCCGGATCTGGCCGGGCGAGGGCCGGGTGTACGCCAGGCCCGTCGGAGCGGTGGGGGCCCGGGTGTCGCCGGTGGCCGGCCCGTACACCTCCAGCTCGCTCAACTGGGCTGCCGGCCAGGCGGTGTTGGCGCTCACGGTGACCCGCACGAACCGGGTGGTGGCGGCGCCCAGGTCGAGGGTGACGGCGTTCCCGGCGGCCGGGTCGAAGACCCGCTCGGCGGAGGCGGCCAGATCGGTGAAGGTGCTGCCGTCGCTGCTGCCCCGGACGGACAGGGTCTGCGTCCGGCGCTCCCAGCCGGCCGGCAGCCGCAGCACCACCCGGTTGACCGCCACCGCGGCCCCGAGGTCGACCTGCACCCACTGCGGGAACGCGCCGTTGGCGCTCTCCCAGTAGCTGGACGCGTTGCCGTCACCGGCGTTCGCCGGGGTGTAGGCCTGGTTCTGGCTGCCGGCGGTGAACGCCCGGCCGAGGGCCAGGTTGGCCCCCGCGGCGCCGGCCCCGTGCACCTGCAGCTCGGCGATCTGGGCGGCCGGCCAACCGGTGTTGGCGGAGACCGCCAACCGCAGGAAGCGGGTGCTCGCCGCCGGGAAGGCGATCCGCACGGTGTTGCCGGTGCCGGGCGCGAAGGCGTAGTCGGCCGAGCCCACCAGCGTGGTGAAGCCGGTGCCGTCGGCGCTGCCCTGGACGGCGAGCGTCTCGGTGCGGCTCTCCCAGGACGCGGGGAGCTTCAGCACCACCTCGTCGACGGCGGCGGCGGTACCGAGGTCGACCTGGACCCACTGCGGCAACGCGCCGTTGGCGCTCTCCCAGTAGGTGGACGCGTCACCGTCGTTGACGGCGGTGACGGCCCGGCCGGCGGTGCTGCTGCTCGCGGACACGGGCTTGCCGGCCGCCAGGTCGGGGCCGCCGGCCGCGGCGGCCGTGGTGGTCGGCAGCAGCGGGCCGGCCAGGGCCAGCAGGCCGGTGGCGAGCGCGCTCGCCATCCAGCGGAAGATCGGTGCTCGGGTTCTCACAGGGGTCCTCTGTCTCGTCTCGTCCGAACGCATGGGTGGGGGTGGGGGGGGTTCGGGTCCTGTCGGCCGACAGGGCCGTGCGCGTGCGGTGGCGACCGGGCCATCCGGGGCTCCGAACGGAGAGGCGGGACGGGGCGGTGGGACGACGACTCGGGCAGGGGCGGTGGGACGGGGCGGTGAAACGGAGCGGCGGGCCGGGCGGCAGCGGGAGCCGCGGGCGGTCAGGCGACGCGCAGCCAGACCGCGGTGTCGGGCGGCAGCAGCCCGTCCTCGGTGAGCGGGCCGCTGGCGAGCAGCACCGCCCGGTGTTCCGGCAGCGGCAGCGGTACGGCGGCGAGGTTCACCACGCACTGGAAGCCGGCGCCCCGGTGGAACGCCAGCACCTCGCCCGGGGCGGCGGCCCAGGCGAAGTCCTCGCCGCGCAGGGCGTCCTCGGCGCGCCGCAGCCGCAGCGCGGCGCGGTAGAGCGAGAGCATCGAACCAGGGTCGGCCGACTGGGCCTCGACGGTCAGCGGGGCCCAGTCGGCCGGCTGCGGGAGCCAGGGCTCGGCCGGAGCCTGGCTGAACCCGTACGGGGGTCGGTCGCCCGACCAGGGCAGCGGTACCCGGCAGCCGTCCCGGCCCGGGTCGGTACCGCCGGACCGCAGGTGCATCGGGTCCTGGAGCCGCTCCGGCGGCAGGTCCTCGACCTCCGGCAGGCCGAGCTCCTCGCCCTGGTAGAGGTAGACCGCGCCGGGCAGGGCCAGCGAGAGCAGCGCCGCCGCCCGGGCCCGGCGCCGGCCCAGCTCCGGGTCGGTCGGGGTCCCCCAGGCCTTGGCGGCGAAGTCGAACCGGGTGTCGCGGCGGCCGTAGCGGGTGACCGTGCGGGTGACGTCGTGGTTGGCGAGCACCCAGGTGGCCGGGGCGCCGACCGGGGCGTGCAGGCCGAGGGTGGTGTCGATCGAGTCGCGCAGCGCGGCGGCCTCCCACGGGCGGGCCAGGAAGTCGAAGTTGAAGGCGGTGTGCAGCTCGTCCGGGCGCAGGTAGCGGGCGAAGCGCTCGGCGTCCGGCAGCCAGACCTCGCCGACCAGGATCCGGGTGTCCGGGTAGCCGTCGGCGATGGCCCGCCAGGAGCGGTAGATGCCGTGCAGCTCCTCCCGGTCGGTGAACGGGTGCGGGTCGCGGCCCTTGACGAAGTCCGGCAGCGCCGGGTCCTTGGCCAGCAGCGCGGCGGAGTCGATCCGGACCCCGGCGGCGCCGCGGTCGAACCAGAACCGCAGGATCTCCTCGTGCTCGCTCCGCACCCGGGGGTGGGCCCAGTTGAGGTCGGGCTGCTGGGCGGCGAACAGGTGCAGGTACCAGTCGCCGTCCGCCGTTCTGGTCCACGGGCAGCCGCCGAACTCCGACACCCAGTCGTTCGGCGGGAGTTCGCCGTCCGGGCCGCGGCCGGTGCGGAAGTGGAACAGCTCGCGCTCCGGGCTGCCGGGGCCGGCCGCCAGTGCGGCGCGGAACCACGGGTGCTGGTCCGAGACGTGGTTCGGCACGATGTCCACGATGGTGCGGATGCCGTGGCCGAGCGCCTCCGCGATGAGCTGCTCGGCGTCCGCGAGGGTGCCGAACAGCGGGTCCACTCCCCGGTAGTCGGCCACGTCGTAGCCGCCGTCGGCCATCGGGGAGGGGTACCAGGGGTTGAACCAGACGGCGTCGACGCCGAGTTCGGCCAGGTAGGGCAGCCGGGTGCGGACGCCGGCGAGGTCCCCCGTGCCGTCGCCGTCGGCGTCGGCGAAGCTGCGCGGGTACACCTGGTAGATCGCCGCGTCGCGCCACCAGTGCGGGGTCTCGAACGGGAGCCGGGATTGCTGTCCCACGGTTTGGGGGTCCTTTCGGATCGGCGCCCGGGCCGGTCAGCCTTTGAGTCCACCCGAGGTGAGCCCGGACATGATGCTGCGTTGGAAGATCAGGAAGAAGAGGATCGTCGGCGCCGAGGCGATGGCCAGGGCCGCGATGACGACGTTCTGCGGTACGCCCGTGGCCAGGGACTTGATGCCGATGTTGAGCGTCTGGCGGGCCGGGTCGGGCTGGACGAGCATCGGCCAGAGGAAGTCCTTCCAGACGTTCACCACGGCGAAGATCGAGACCACGCCGAGGATCGGCCGGGACATCGGCAGCACGATCGAGCGCAGCGCGCGCAACGGGGTGGCCCCGTCGATCGCGGCGGCCGCCATGAGGTCCTCCGGGATGGAGTCGAAGAACCGTTTCAGCAGGAAGATGTTGAAGGCGTTGGCCACCGTCGGCAGCCAGATCGCCCAGGGCGTGTTGACCAGGTTGAGGTGCAGCACGGGCAGGTCGAGCACGGTCAGGTACTGCGGGACGACCAGCACCGCCGCCG
Organism: Kitasatospora sp. NPDC003701; assembly: GCF_053587085.1. Lineage (NCBI taxonomy): Bacteria > Bacillati > Actinomycetota > Actinomycetes > Kitasatosporales > Streptomycetaceae > Kitasatospora > Kitasatospora sp. NPDC003701. Next base: position 36,760 of record NZ_JBSFNM010000001.1, on the reverse strand, counting down.
GGATCATCAGGGTGGCCAGCATCATGCCGAGGATCAGGTTGCCCAGGACGGGGCGCAGCTTGGACAGCGCGTAGGCCGCCGCCACGTCGAACACCAGCTGGAGGGCCAGCGCGCCGAAGGCGTAGTACAGCGTGTTGAAGAGCAGCCGGCCCAGGCCCAGCCGGCTCCACGCGGTCGCGTAGGTGTCCGGGTGGAGCTCGGTGGGGAACGGCGTGGGCGGGTTGCGGACCACCTCCGCGGTCGACTTCAGGCCGCCGGTCACCAGCCAGTACAGCGGGCCGAGGAACACCAGGGTGAAGACCACGACGGTGGCCGCCAGGGTCACCCGGTACAGCAGCCTGCCGCGCGGGCGGTCGAGTTGGGTCTGCGAGATCAGCGTCCGGGTCTGCGGCTCGTCCACCGGGGCTCCCAAGGGTCTGGTCGGGTCTGGCGTGCCCGGTCGGTCGGGCCTGGTCGGGCCTGGTCAGGGCTGGTCAGGGCTGGTCAGGGCTGGTGGGGCGGGCCTCGCCCGGCCCGGGCGGGTCGGGTCGGGCCCCGACACCGCCTAGTCGGCCGCGCGCGACAGCCGCGCGTACAGGGCGGAGAACCCGGCCAGCACCAGCAGCATGATCAGGCCGAGCGCCGAGGCGGCGCCGTAGTTGTTGAAGTTGAAGGCGTACTGGTAGACGAGCTGGACCACGGTCGTGGTGGAGCCCTGCGGCCCGTTGCCGCCGGTCAGCAGGTAGGGCTCGACGAACACCTGCATGGTGGCGACGATCTGGAGCAGCAGCAGGAGCGAGAGGATCAGCCTGGTCTGCGGGATGGTCACGTGCCAGATCCGGCGCCACAGACCGGCCCCGTCGAGTTCGGCCGCCTCGTAGAGCTCCCCCGGGATGCCCTGCAGGGCGGCCAGGTAGATCAGGGTGGCGCCGCCCATGTTCATCCAGGTGGAGGCGAGGACCACCGAGAGCATCGCGGTGTCGGCCGAGTCCAGCCAGGCCGAGGTCGGCAGGTGGAGCGTTCGCAGGATGCTGTTGAAGAGCCCGAAGTCCGGGTCGTAGAAGTACTTGAAGAGCAGCACCGAGGCCACCGGCGGCATCATCACCGGCAGGTAGACCAGGACCCGCAGATAGGCCTTGGCGTGGCGCAGTTCGTTCAGAAGCACGGCGACCAGGAACGGCACCGCGAAGCCGAACACCAGCGCCAGCGCGGTGAACAGCAGGGTGTTGCGCCAGGCCTGCCAGAACGCCGGGTCCTGGAGCAACTGGTCGACGTTGGCCAGGCCGACCCAGGTGGTCCGGCCCCGCCGCGTCCGCTGGAAGCTCATGACGACTTCACGGACCATCGGGTACCAGGTGAAGAAGCCGAAACAGAGCAGTGCGCCGAGCAGGAAGCCGTGCGCGGTGAGGTTGCGGCGCACGCCGCGCCACAGCCGCCCCCGGCCCTGCGGGGTGGTGGTGGGCCGGGCCGCCTTCCCGGCGACACTGATCGCTGCCATCGTTCGTTCTCCCGCCGATTCGTCGGTGTCCGTCCGGGGCCGCGGGCCGGGGCCGGCCCGGCCGCCGTCTACTGGAGGCTGGCCAGCACCTGGTTGACCTGGGTCTCCGCGTCGGCCAGCAGCTTGGCGACGTCGGCGCCCCGGTCCGTCAGCACGGCGGACATCGCGTTGTCGAGCACCTTGTAGATCTGCTGCGCGTGCGCCGGCTCGGTGCGGCCCGGCACCGACGCGGCGAGGTAGGGCGCGTAGTTCTGCACGGGGACGGTGGCGCTGGCGGCCTTGGCGCGGTTGTCCTGCTCCAGCGAGGCGCCGGTGAAGAAGAAGGGCTGCGGCAGGCCGACCGGCAGGCCGTCCGCCTTCGTCCGGGCGTAGTCGAACTGGCCCTTGCCCTGGGTGAGGAACTTGAAGTTGATCCAGGCGATGCCCGCCTTGATCTGGTCCGGGCTGGAGCCCTTCTTGATCATGTAGTCGTTGCCGCCGAGCAGCGCCGCCTTGCCGCCGGGCATCGGACCCATGCCGTAGTCCGCGTAGTCGCCCTTGAGGGTCTGCACCATGTAGGTGATGTCGTCGGGGGCGCCGATGTACATCCCGAGCCGGTCGGTGGACATCCGGGTCATCAGGTCGGGCCACTTGAGGCCCTGTGCCGAGCCCATCGAGTCGTCCGTCCAGCGCATGTCGTACAGGGACTGCAGCACCTGCCGGCCCTCGGCGGTGTTGAACGCGGCCTTCCGGCCGTCGTCGCCGACCATCCGGCCGCCCAGGCCGTACAGCTCCGCGGTGAAGTGCCAGCCGCCCTGGTTGGTCGCGCTGTACTCCCCGTACCCGTTGATCCCGTTGCCGAGGGCGGCGATCCGCTTCGCGGCCTCACGGATCTCCGGCCAGGTCGTCGGCGGCTTGTCCGGGTCCAGCCCGGCCTGCTTGAACAGCTTGCGGTTGTAGAGCAGGCCCATCTTGTAGTTCGAGGTGGGCAGCCCGTAGAGCTTGTCGCCGTCCTTCAGCGTGGCGAGCACCGAGGGGTCGATGTCCTTGAGCGCCGGGACGGTCGTCTCGTTGACGTAGGCGGAGATGTCCTCGGCGGCGCCCGCGTCCAGCACCTGGTCGAGGTCGGTGAAGTAGGTGTAGAAGACGTCGGTCTGGGTCTTGCCCTTGAGCTGGGCGGTGAACGGCGCCGGCTCCTCGCAGGGCGAGGCGTCCTTGCTGGTGATCGTGACGTTCGGGTAGCGCTGGTGGAACGCCTCGATGTCCTCGGCCCACTGCTTGCGCTCGGCGGCCTTGGTGACCGGGGGCTGGCAGTCGACGCTGACGGTCGTCTTCACGCTCGGGTCCAGGGTCGCGCCTGCGCCGCCCTCCGGCGCCGTGCCACCCGTGCCGGCGCCGCCCGAACTACCGCACGCGGCAAGGGAGAAGGCCAGTCCTGCGACCAGTGCGACGGCTGCGGATCTCCGGCGGAGCCCGGTTCTGTTCATGGCGGAGGGACCCTTCTGCAGGCATGGGTGCTGGGGGCCGCGGTGCGCGCCCGGCGGCTCCGCCACTTAACCACCGCGCAACAGATGACCACAAGATGTCGACAGAGCTTTGCAAGAAATCGACTGCGTGACGTCAGATCAACACCAGCCCCCTCCATGCCGAACGCCCCCGGCGGGGACCGGGGGCGTTCGGCACAAGGGGTCGGGCGGACCGGCGGCGGCCTGCGGGCGGACGGCGCCGACGTACGGCACCGCGTCGATCGCCGGCACCTCGACGTTCGTGCCGGTGCGCGGGGCGTGGATCATCGTGCCGCCGCCGATGTGGGGGCCGACGTGGTGGATGTCCGGATGGAAGAAGACCAGGTCGCCGGGCTGGAGGTCGCCGCGCGCGATCCGCCGGCCGGCCTTCCACCGGTCCTGGGAGACCCGGGGCAGCTCGACGTCGGCGGCCCGCCGGGCCGCGCCGGTCCGCCCGGAGCAGTCGTACCCGGCGGGCCCGGTGGCGCTCCCGGACGTACGGCTCGCCGAGCTGCGCGCAGGCGAACTGCACGGCGGCCGCGGCCCGACCGGTGGCCGGGCCGTCGCAGGCGGGTCCGCACCCACCCGCGGCCCGCCCCCCGCCCGCGGACTGTCCACTCCCTGAGAACCGCCGGACCGGGTTCCGGCCGCGGCCGACCCCTCTGAAGTGCGACGAAGGGCAAAGCGAGGGCAAGGTCACACCCTCCGCCTCTGCTGCGCCCGTGCGAACGGGCGCTAACCTGCGGGCATGACGGTCCCGCCCGAAGGGCTTCCCCTGGCCGCCGAATTCCCGGCCGCACACCGCGAGAAGTGGCAGCACCTCGTCGAGAGCGTGCTGCGAAAGTCGGGTGCGCAGCCCGCCGACGGCGCAGCGGCCGAGCAGGCGCTCACCACCGCACTCCAGGACGGGCTGCGCGCCCGCCCGCTGTACACCGCCGAGGACGCCTCGGCCGAGCCCGGCTACCCCGGCTTCCCGCCGTTCGTCCGCGGCGGTCGGCCGCAGGGCAGTTCGGTGTCCGGCTGGGACGTCCGCCAGCGGCACGCCGACCCCGATCCGCGCCGCGCCAACGAGGCGGTCCTGGCCGATCTGGAGAACGGCGGCAGCTCGCTCTGGCTGGAGCTGGGCGGCGAGGCCCTGCCCGTCACGGCCCTGCCCGAGGCCCTGACCGGCGTCTACCTCGACCTGGCCGGCATCGTGCTCGACGCCGGCCCGGAATTCACCGAGGCCGCCGAGCAGTTGTTCAAGCTCTACGAGGAGCGCGAGATCTCCCCCGGCGCCGCCGCCGGCAACCTCGGCGCCGACCCGCTGGGCCTGGAGGCCCGCACCGGCCGGGCCGGGCGCACCGAGGCACTGCTCGTCGACGCCGCCGCCCTCGCGGCCCGCTGCGCCGAGGGCTTCCCGGGCCTGCGGGCCCTCGTCGTCGACGCCCTGCCGTACCACGAGGCCGGCGCCTCCCCCGCGCAGGAGCTCGGCTGCTCCCTCGCCACCGGCGTCGCCTACCTGCGCGCGCTGACCGGGGCCGGACTGTCCGTCGACGCCGCGCTCGGCCAGCTGGAGTTCCGCTACGCGGCCGACGCCGACCAGTTCCTGACGATCGCGAAGTTCCGTGCCGCCCGCCGGCTCTGGGCCCGGGTGGCCGAGGTGTCGGGGGCCGCACCGGAGGCCTCGGCGCAGCGTCAGCACGCCGTCACCTCCGCCGTGATGATGACCGAGCGCGACCCGTGGGTGAACATGCTGCGCACCACGGTGGCCTGCCTGGCCGCCGGGGTCGGCGGCGCGGACGCGGTGAGCGTCCAGCCGTTCGACAGCGCGGTCGGCCTGTCCGACGCCTTCGCCCGCCGGATCGCCCGCAACACCCAGTCGATCCTGCTGGAGGAGTCGCACCTGGCCCGGGTCGTCGACCCGGCCGGCGGCTCCTGGTACGTGGAGCAGCTGACCGAGGAGCTCGCGCACGCCGCCTGGGCCTGGTTCCAGGAGATCGAGCGGGCCGGCGGCCAGCGGGCCGCACTGGGCTCCGGCCTGGTCGGCGAGCGGATCGCCGCCACCTGGGCGGAGCGCTCGGTGGCGCTCGCCAAGCGGCGCGAACCCATCACCGGTGTCAGCGAGTTCCCGAACCTCAACGAGCCGCCGCTGGTCCGCGCACCGGCTCCGGCCGGGCCCTCCGGCGGGCTGCCGCGGGTGCGCCGCGCCGACGCGTACGAGGCGCTGCGCGCCCGCTCGGACGCCCGGCTGGCCGCCACCGGGGCCCGCCCGGCGCTCTTCCTGGCCTCCCTCGGGACGGCCGCCGCGCACACCGCGCGGACCACCTTCGCGGCCAACCTGTTCCAGGCCGGCGGCATCGCGACCACCGGCGTCGAGGCCGCGGTGGCCGAGCCGGGCGTCCCGGCCAGGGTCGCCGAGGCGTTCGCCGCCTCCGGCGCCCGGGTCGCCTGCCTGTGCTCCAGCGACCAGCTGTACGGCGAGCACGCCGAGGCCGTGGCCGCGGCGCTCAAGGCCGCCGGCGCCCGGCGGGTACTGCTGGCCGGCCGGCCCGGCGAGCAGCGCGAGGCGTACGAGCGGGCGGGCGTGGACGGGTTCGTCTTCGCGGGCGGCGACGCCGTCGCGGTCCTGTCCTCGCTCCTGGACGAGATCACCGACGAAAGCGGAGTGGCGTGATGATCCCCGACTTCACCGGAATCGGGCTGGACGGGGACGGCCGAGCGGACGTCACCGGCGAGCAGTGGCGCACCGCCTGGCGGCAGAGCACCGGCAAGGACGTCGACGAGCTGCTCTGGGAGACCCCCGAGGGCATCGGCGTCAAGCCGCTCTACACCGCGGACGACCTGGCGGGCCTGGACTTCCTGGGCACCTACCCCGGCATCGCCCCGTACCTGCGCGGCCCGTACCCGACGATGTACGTCAACCAGCCGTGGACGGTCCGGCAGTACGCCGGCTTCTCCACCGCGGAGGAGTCCAACGCCTTCTACCGCCGCAACCTGGCGGCCGGTCAGAAGGGCCTCTCGGTCGCCTTCGACCTGCCGACGCACCGCGGCTACGACAGCGACCACCCGCGGGTCACCGGCGACGTCGGCATGGCCGGCGTGGCGATCGACTCCATCTACGACATGCGCCAGCTCTTCGACGGCATCCCGCTGGACAAGATGTCCGTGTCGATGACCATGAACGGCGCGGTGCTGCCCGTGCTGGCGCTGTACATCGTGGCGGCCGAGGAGCAGGGGGTGCCGCCCGAGAAGCTGGCGGGGACCATCCAGAACGACATCCTCAAGGAGTTCATGGTCCGCAACACCTACATCTACCCGCCGCAGCCGTCGATGCGGATCATCTCGGACATCTTCGCGTACACCTCGCAGAAGATGCCGCGATACAACTCGATCTCCATCTCCGGCTACCACATCCAGGAGGCCGGGGCCACCGCCGACCTGGAGCTGGCCTACACCCTGGCCGACGGCGTGGAGTACCTGCGGGCGGGCCTGGACGTCGGGCTGGACGTGGACGCCTTCGCGCCGCGCCTGTCGTTCTTCTGGGCGATCGGCATGAACTTCTTCATGGAGGTCGCCAAGCTGCGCGCGGCCCGGCTGCTCTGGGCCAAGCTGGTCAAGCAGTTCGACCCGAAGAACGCCAAGTCGCTGTCGCTGCGCACCCATTCGCAGACCTCCGGCTGGTCGCTCACCGCGCAGGACGTGTTCAACAACGTCACCCGGACCTGCGTGGAGGCGATGGCGGCCACCCAGGGCCACACCCAGTCGCTGCACACCAACGCCCTCGACGAGGCGCTGGCGCTGCCGACCGACTTCTCCGCCCGGATCGCCCGCAACACCCAGCTGCTGCTCCAGCAGGAGTCCGGCACCTGCCGCTCGATCGACCCGTGGGGCGGCTCCGCGTACGTCGAGAAGCTCACCCACGACCTCGCCCGCCGCGCCTGGCAGCACATCCAGGAGGTGGAGGCGGCCGGCGGCATGGCCAAGGCCATCGACGCGGGCATCCCCAAGCTGCGCGTGGAGGAGGCCGCCGCCCGCACCCAGGCCCGGATCGACTCCGGCCGCCAGCCGGTGATCGGCGTCAACAAGTACCGGGTGGACAGCGACGAGCAGATCGACGTGCTCAAGGTCGACAACTCCTCGGTGCGGACCCGCCAGATCGAGAAGCTGCGCCGGCTGCGCGACGAGCGCGACGAGGCCGCCACCCAGGCCGCCCTGCACGCCCTCACCCGGGCCGCCGAGGCCGGCCCGCAGCGCGACGGCGGCCTGGACGGCAACCTGCTCGCGCTCGCCGTCGACGCGGCCCGCGCCAAGGCCACCGTCGGCGAGATCTCGGACGCCCTGGAGAAGGTGTACGGCCGCCACTCCGGCCAGATCCGTACCATCTCGGGTGTGTACCGAGACGAAGCCGGGCCGTCGGCCCCCCTCCAGCGCACCCGCGACCTGGTCGAGCGTTTCGAGCAGGCCGAGGGCCGGCGCCCGCGCATCCTGGTCGCCAAGATGGGCCAGGACGGCCACGACCGCGGCCAGAAGGTGATCGCCACCGCCTTCGCCGACCTCGGCTTCACCGTCGACGTCGGCCCGCTGTTCCAGACCCCGGCGGAGGTCGCCCGCCAGGCCGTCGAGGCGGACGTGCACATCGTCGGCGTCTCCTCGCTGGCCGCCGGCCACCTCACCCTGGTGCCGGCCCTGCGCGCCGAACTGGCCGAGGCCGGCCGGGAGGACATCACCATCGTGGTCGGCGGGGTCATCCCCCCGGGCGACTTCGACGCCCTCTACGAGGCGGGGGCGGCAGCCGTCTTCCCGCCCGGCACGGTGATCCCGGAGGCCGCCTTCGACCTGCTGAAGTCGCTCGCCGCCGACCTCGGCCACGACCTGTGAGCCGCTGAACCGATGCCGCCCCGGACGATCGACCTCGACCAGTACGCCCAGGGGGTGCGGGACGGCTCGCGCGCGTACATCGCGCGGGCCATCACCCTCGTGGAGTCCACCCGGCCCGACCACCGCGCGCTGGCGCAGCAGTTGCTCACCATGCTGCTGCCGCACGCGGGCGGGGCGGTCCGGGTGGGCATCACCGGCGTCCCCGGTGTCGGCAAGTCGACCTTCATCGACGCCTTCGGCACCCGGCTCACCGGCCTCGGCCACAAGGTCGCGGTGCTCGCCGTCGACCCGACGTCCAGCCGGACCGGCGGCTCCATCCTGGGCGACAAGACCCGGATGGAGCGCCTCGCCGTCGACCCCGACGCCTTCGTCCGCCCCTCCCCCACCTCCGGCACGCTCGGCGGGGTGGCCCGGGCCACCCGCGAGTCGATGGTGGTGATGGAGGCCGCCGGCTACGACGTCGTACTGATCGAGACGGTCGGCGTCGGCCAGTCGGAGACCGCGGTCGCGGGCATGGTGGACTCCTTCCTGCTGCTCAGCCTGGCCCGCACCGGGGACCAGCTCCAGGGCATCAAGAAGGGCGTGCTGGAGCTCGCCGACGTGATCGCGGTCAACAAGGCGGACGGCCCGCACGAGACGGACGCGAAGGCCGCCGCCCGCGAACTCGCGGGTGCGCTCCGGCTGTTGCAGCCCCCGGACGCCCCCTGGACACCGCCGGTGCTCACCTGCAGCGGCCGCGACGGCACCGGGCTCGACGTGTTGTGGGAGCGGCTCCAGCAGCACCGCAAGGTCCTCGACGCGACCGGCGCGCTGGAGGCCCGCCGCCGCGACCAGCAGGTCGAGTGGACCTGGGCGATGGTCCACGACCAGCTCTTCTCCCGCCTCCACGAGCACCCCGAGGTCCGCCGCCTCGCCCCCACCCTGGAACACCGGGTCCGCGAGGGCACCGTCCCGGCGAGCCTGGCGGCCCAGCAGATCCTGGACGCCTTCTTCGGCACCTCGCCCTAACGATCACGGCCGGCCGCGAACCCGGTCATCACCGCGGCGGAGAAGAACAGCCACCACGCGAGGCGCACGACGGTCGCCCGGTCGAGACCCACCAAGCAGAGGAGCGGGGGCACTACGCCACCTCGCGCAGAGCTCGGAGGTCGCGCGCCGTGCCCCACCCGTGGGTGGGGCACGGCGGTTCACCGGTCTCCGGAAACTCGAACCACACAACCTTGCCGCCCCCCACCGGCTGCCATCCCCAGGCGTGCGCCAGCGCCTCCACCAGCAACAGTCCACGCCCGCCGCACGATTCGGCCTCGCGCTCCCGCCGCGGGAGTTCCGGACAACGGTCGGCGACCTCCACCCGCAACCGTCCGGCCCGGCGCCGGACGGTCACCTCGCAGCGCTGCTCGGTGTGCACCAGCGCGTTGGCGATCACCTCACTCGCACACAGCTCCACCTCTTGAAGCGCGTCGACCGAGAGCAGCACGCCCCAGTCCCGCACGATCGCCATCACCATCCGCCGCGCCACCGGCACCGCCTCCACCCCGGGCGGCGCACCCCACTCCAACGGAACCGGGAACCGTGCGGTGCTGAGCGGACTGACGGTCATGTTCCACCTCATTGCTCCTCCATCGCTTCAGGTGGGCTTGAGGGCGTCATCGGCTCTCAGGCCCACCCACGAGGCAGCGGCCGCCCGTGGACGGCAGCGGAAGGGATGCCACTCGTAGCACTCCGCCACGGTGACACCACTTAAAGTAGTCGCAGAGAATCTGCGAGTCAAGGAGTTCTGTTACTCGCAGTTCTTCATCGACTCGTGCGAGACTCGATCCTCCAGCCGGAAGGGGAGAGCTATGGGATTCGGTCTTGTTGTGCGCTTCGTCGCCCGCGACGCGGTAGCGGCCCGTGCCTTCGACGAACTGGCGAGGGAGGCGCTCGAAGGAATCCGTTCCGAGGAGCCCGGCACCCTCGTCTACGTCAATCACGCCGTACCGGACGAGCCGCACGTGCGAGTCTTCTACGAGCTGTACGCGGACCGGGAAGCGTTCGAGGAGCACGAACGCCAGCCCCACACCCGCCGGTTCCTGGCCGAACGCGGCCAGTACCTCGAATCGTTCGACGTCACGTTCCTGGACGAGATCGCCGGCAAGGGCTCGTCCGGCGACCGGGCCGCCCGGTGAACCCCGATGAGCAGCGGGCGTTCGGCGCCCGGGTCGCCCAGCTCCGCAAGAGTCGCGGCATGAGGCAGGATCAGCTCGCCGCCGCCATCAGTCGAACCGCCAGTTGGGTGTCTCAGGTCGAGCGTGGCGTTCAACCGGTGGTCCGCCTCGACGTACTCCAGCTGCTGGCCAACGGCCTCGGCGTGTCCATTCAGACGCTGCGGCCCGACGCACCGTCACCCGGGGTGCCCGCGCACTCGACCGCGGACCGGCCCAACGACCTCGACCTGGCGCGGCAGTCGCTCTCGGGGCATCCCGCTCTCGATGCGCTGCTCGACGACAGCTCCCCGGCAGAGACTCCCGACCTCACCGAGCTGACCGCTGCCGTCGAAGAACTCTGGCACCTGACGCACAGCGCGCGATTCGCCGAGTTGAGCACGGCCATGGCCGATGTCCTGCCACGGCTGGAGCGGGCAGCACGGACCTCTGCTCTGGACGAACGCCCCGAGATCCATCTCCTCCTCACCCAGGCCTACCAGGCTGTCGCAGCCGCCTTCGTCCGCCAGGACGAAGGCGACGCGGCATGGGTGGCCGCAGATCGAGCCGTCCGAGCGGCCGAACAGTCCGGGCACCACCTGTACGTCTTTGCCGGCATCTACCGGCTGGCACACGCGTTCGTCCGGCTTCAACGACTCGACCAGGCAGAACACGCAGCCGGGAGCGCGGCGGCCGTCCTACGGCGCTACGCCTCGACAACCAGCCCGTCGCCGGAGGCACTTTCCGTACTCGGCGCACTCCACCTGGTTCTCGCGTTGGCCGCCGCCCGCGCCGGCCAACGCGACAAGGCACGGAACGAACTCGGCACCGCCCGCGAGATCGCGGCCCGACTCGGCGAGGACCGCAACGACTTCAATCTGGAGTTCGGCCCCACCAATGTGGAGATCCAGGCCGTCTCGACGGCGGTCGACCTCGGCGACGCGGGCGAGGCCCTGGACCTTGGCCACCGAATCGACGCCGGGCAGCTCTCGTCCGAGCGGAGGTCCAGGCTACTGATCGACCTCGGGAGGGCCCACGCTCAGAGGCGTCAGCTCGGGGAGGCCCTCGAATGCCTCCTGCGTGCCGAGGAGCTGGCACCCGAGAGCGTCCGGTCCCACGTGGCGGCCCGGGCGACGATCCGTGAACTCATCCTCATCGCAGGTCGAAGCGCACCACCGGAGCTGGCGAAACTCGCCAAGCGCGCGAACGCCGCGGGGTGATGGAGCGAGGCTCGAAATCACCAGTACCGGGGTGCCGTGGCCGGAGGGCGCCCGCAGATGAACCGGGCCCGTCCCCGGACCGCGTGCGGTCCGGGGACGGCCCGTCCCCGCGTCCCGTCCCGACGCCCGCACCGCCGCCCCCGAGACGCTGGAGCACCACGGCGGCCGCTCGACCATTCCCGGCCTGGTGGGAGAGGCTGAGTCCATGGACGCACTGATCACGGCCGCCACCTCCGCCGATGAAGGCCGGCGTGGCGCAAGAATCGCCGTGCTGCCGGTCGGCAGCTTCGAGCAGCACGGCGCCCACCTGCCGTTGGCCACCGACACCGTGGTCGCCGGCCTGATCGCCCAACGCATCGCCGCCGACTACGACCTGTTCCTCCTGCCGCCCGTCACCCTCTCCTGCTCGCACGAGCACGCCCACATGCCCGGCACCGTGAGCATCAGCGCTGCCACCCTGTACGCCGTGGTCAACGACATCTGGAAGTCCCTCCAGGCGTCCGGTGTCCCCGGTCTGCTCATCGTCAACGGCCACGGCGGGAATTACGTCCTCTCCAACGTCGTCCAAGAGGCCAACGTCACCGGCCCGCGCGTCGCCCTCTTTCCCGTCCGCGAGGACTGGCACCAGGCCCGCACCGAGGCCGGTCTCGAGAGCAGTGGCGCCGAGGACATGCACGGTGGCGAGCTCGAAGTCTCCCTCCTCCTCCACGGAGCCCCGCACCTGATCCGCGACGGCTTCGAGCAGGACGACCACTCCGTCCCCGAGCGACCTCATCTCCTCACCCTCGGCATGGCCGGCTACACCCGGAACGGAATCATCGGCAGCCCTTCGCTCGGTTCGGCCTCGAAGGGAAAGGCGGTCCTGGACAGCTTGTCGCGGTCGGCAGCCGCTCATCTGACGCTTCTCGCCGGATGACATTGCCGGGCGCGCACCACCGCGGGGCCGCTGGGGTGTCCCTCAGCGGCCCCGCAGCATTCAAGAACGGCAAGAAGGAGGTCCCCGCCTTGGTGGCGGGGACCTCCTTCCCCTACCTCACAGGGTTCGAGCTCAGACGGCGCTGGCCGCCGCGAAGCGCTGCGAGACGTCCTGCCAGTTGACGACGTCCCAGAGCTTGGTGACGTAGTCCGGGCGGACGTTGCGGTACTGCAGGTAGTACGCGTGCTCCCAGGCGTCGAAGGCCAGCAGCGGGGTGGTGCCCTGGCCGACGTTGCCGTGGTGGTCGTAGACCTGCTCGACGATCAGGCGCTTGCCCAGCGGCTCCCAGGAGAGGATGCCCCAGCCGGAGCCCTGGACGCCGGTGGTGGCGGTGGTGAGCTGCTTCTTGAACGCCTCGAAGCTGCCGAAGTGCTCGGTGATCGCGTCGGCGAGCTCACCCTCGGGGCGGTCGCCGCCCTCCGGCGAGAGGTTCTCCCAGAAGAGGGAGTGCAGCACATGGCCGGACAGGTGGAAGGCGAAGGTCTTCTGCAGGCCCACCAGGCCGCCGAGCTGGTCCTTGTCGCGCGCCTCGGCGAGCTGCTCCAGGGTGTCGTTGGCGCCCTTGACGTACGCCGCGTGGTGCTTCGAGTGGTGCAGCTCCAGGATCTCGGCGGACATCGCCCGCTCGAGCGCGGAGTAGTCGTACGGCAGGTCGGGAAGCGTGTAGGTGCCCATCAGGACACGGCCCCTTTCAGCGAGTTCAACGGTGATGATCGTGCCGGGACAACACTATTGCGTATGGGTTGCAGGAACGAAGCATGGGCTCCTGCGTATTCCCCGTGTGCCGTCGTGCACAATGGACGCGCAGATGTAATGAGCGACAAGGGTGAGTGACCATGACCGGATCGCCGGTGGTGCTGGGGATCGAATCGTCCTGCGACGAGACCGGCGCCGGGCTCGTGCAGGACGGGCGGCTGCTCGGTCAGGCGGTGGCCTCCAGCATGGACGAGCACGCCCGCTTCGGCGGCGTGGTCCCGGAGATCGCCGCCCGCGCGCACGTGCACGCGATGGCACCGGTGGTCCAGGAGGCGCTGGACCGGGCCGGGCTGACCCTCTCCGACGTCGGCGCCGTCGCCGTCACCGCCGGGCCCGGGCTCTCCGGAGCGCTCCAGGTCGGGGTGGCCGCCGCCAAGGGATACGCCTTCTCGCTCGGCGTCCCGCTCTACGGGGTGCACCACCTGGCCGGGCACGTCGCCGCCGCGACCCTGGACGGCGGCCCGCTGCCGAACCCCTGCGTGGTGCTGATCGTCTCCGGCGGGCACACCTCCCTCCTGCTGGTCCGCGACCTCGCCCGCGACCCGATCGTCCACCTCGGCGACACCCTGGACGACGCGGCCGGCGAGTGCTTCGACAAGGTCGCCCGGATCCTGCACCTCCCCTACCCCGGCGGGCCCGCGATCGACCGCGCCGCCCGCGACGGCGACCCGAAGGCCGTCCGCCTGCCGCGCCCCCTCAGCGGCCCCAACGACCCCCCGTACTCCTTCTCCTTCTCGGGCCTCAAGACCGCCGCCGCCCGCTGGGTCGAGGCCCAACGCGCCACCGGCACCGAGCCGAACGTCCCCGACGCCGCCGCCGCGCTCCAGGAGGCGATCGCCGACACCCTCACCCGCAAGGCCGTCCGCGCCTGCACCGACCACGGCATCACCACCCTGGTCGTGGTCGGCGGCGTCGCCGCCAACTCCCGCGTCCGCGCACTGGCCGAGCGGCGCTGCGCCTCGGCCGGGATCACCCTGCGGGTGCCACCGCTGCGGCTGTGCACCGACAACGGCGCGATGGTCGCGGCCATCGGCGACCTGCTGGTCCGGGCGGGCGCCGAGCCGGCACCGGCCGACCTGTCGATCGACCCGTCGGCGCCGCTGGAGTTCGCGGCGCTCACACCGCTCGCCGCAGCCCGGGCCGCCTGACCCCTCCCCGCCGCCGCTCCGTCCACCCCGGCGGCCTGACTGCGCTCTGACAACGTTTCGGTTGCGGCCGGGGACAATCCGGCCCGAGGCCTTCCCGACGCCGTGCGACATGTGCCATTTTACATGTCACACATCGAGCGGTCGCGTCCCCCAACAACGCGGCCCCGACGGCCCCGGAGGCCCCCACAGATGCGTCCCTTCCGGATATCCAAGGCCACCGTGCGCAGAGTGCCCGCGCTCGGCGCGGCCTTCTTCCTCGCGCTCGGCCTGTTCGCACCCCAGAGCTTCGCCGCCCCGGCCGGTGCGGCCGCTCCCGCGGCCAAGGCCGGCACCGGAACCGCCTCGGCGCCCGCGCCCAGGGCGATCCCGGTGCCCAAGTCCCCCGACGCGAGCATCGGCGACCGCCCGCTCGCCTCCGCGAGCGCCGGCAAGGAGACCGCCACGAAGGCGGCCCCGCAGCTCCCTCCGGCCGACGCCAAGACCGCCAAGCAGTTCTCCGCGGCCCCGGCGGCCGTCGACTGCAACCTCTCCGGGGTGATCGGCGCCTCGGGCAGCGCGCTGGTCCAGCAGCTCAAGGCGCTCCCCGACGTCACCTGCACCTACCCGCTGTTCGAGCTCACCGGGACCAACGCCGGAACGGTCTTCCGCGAGGCCCAGATGGTGACCGTCGCCGACGCCCTGCGCGTCGCCTCGGCCACCTACAGCGGCGACAACCGCGCGGCCATCGGCCAGTTGGTGATGTTCCTCCGCGCCGGCTACTACGTGCAGGAGAACAACGCGGCCGCCGTCGGCAGCTACGGCGCCCCGCTGCAGACCGCGATCCGCGGCGCGCTGGACGCCTTCTACGCCGCCCCGCGCAGCCAGGACGTCACCGAGGCCAACGGCGCCACCCTCAACGAGGCCGTCACGCTGATCGACAGCGCCCACGAGAACGGCCGGTACGCCGGCGTCGTGAAGCGGCTGCTCGCCGGCTACAGCAGCAACTGGCCGAACGCGATGGTCACCGCCGTCCAGCACGCCGGATGGGTCATCGAAGGCGGATTCGACACGAAGCGGGCCGACACCGGTTTCGTCGCCGCCCTCCAGGCCGACCCGACCATCGCCACCGCCTGGGCCGGCTTCGTCACCCGCAACGCCGCCCAGATGGACGGCGGTGACGTGGTCACCAGCATCGGCATGATGCTCGGCAACCTGGTCGGGACCGACGCGCTGCGGGCCCAGGGCCGCCCGCTGGTCAAGGACCTGATCAACCGCTACCCGCTGGTCGGCGCCACCGGTCCGCTCACCATGAACCTGGTCTGGTTCGCCGAGAAGCAGGACAAGAACAACTGCTCCTACTACGGCACCTGCGACCTGCCGACCCGGCTCGTCCCGCTGGTGCTCACCGTCAACCACACCTGCAACGCCAACCTGCGGATCCGCGCGCAGGACATGACGGCCCAGCAGCTGGCCGACACCTGCACCAGCCTGGTCAACCAGGACGCCTTCTTCCACAAGGTCATCAAGGACAACGGGGCGATCCCCGGCGACCTGAACACCAACCTCGAGGTCGTCGCCTTCGACGACTACTACAACTACTCGCTGTACGCCTGGATCATGTACGGCATCGACGTCGACAACGGCGGCATGTACGAGGAGGGCAACCCGGCCAAGGTCGGCAACCAGGCCCGCTTCATCGCCCACGAGGCCGACTGGCTGCGCCCGACCTTCCAGATCTGGAACCTCAACCACGAGTACACCCACTACCTCGACGGCCGTTACAACATGGCCGGCGACTTCGACGCCGGCATGACCACGCCGACCATCTGGTGGGTCGAGGGCATCGCCGAGTACATCTCGTACAGCTACCGCAACGAGCGCTACGCCGCCGCCATCACCGAGGCCGGCAAGCAGACCTACAAGCTGAGCCAGCTCTTCGACACCACCTACGACAACGCCGACCAGACCCGGATCTACAACTGGGGCTACCTGGCGGTCCGTTACATGCTCCAGTCGCACCCGCAGGACGTCGACGCGCTGCTCACCAAGTACCGGGCCGGCGACTGGGCCGGCGCCCGCACCCTGCTGACCTCCACCATCGGCACCAAGTACGACGCCGACTTCGCGAGCTGGCTGACCGCCTGCGCGGCCGACAACTGCGGCACCCTGCCGCCCACCACCCAGGCCCCGCTCTGCACCGCCGGTGACACCCGCCAGTTCGACAAGAACTGCCGCCGGGACAACGTCGCGGCCACCACCGGCAACTACAGCTACAGCTTCCTGAACCTGCCCGCCGGCGTGAAGCAGCTGACCATCACCACCAACGGCGGTACCGGCAACGCCGACCTGTACTACGGCGGAAGCAGCTGGGCGACCACCGGCTCCTACCAGGCGAAGTCCACCAACGCCGGCAACAACGAGACGCTGACGATCACCAACCCGCCGGCCGGCTGGGTCTACTTCAGCCTCGCCGCCCAGCAGGGCTTCTCCGGCGTCACCGTCACCACCCAGTACCAGTAGGACGAACGGCTCGGCGGAGGGCTTCGCCGGGCCGCAGGTTCCGGTGCGCACGGAGCACACGGAGCACACGGAGCACACGGAGGGCCCCGCCACGCGGCGGGGCCCTCCGCCCGTTCCCGGCCCTGCCCGGAGCCGCCACAGGCCGCCCTGGGCCGCCCCGCAACCGCCCAGGACCGCCCAGCACCCTCCACTGCCGCGCGGCCTGACAACGTTTCGGTTGCGGCGGCCGGTAATCCGGTCCGAGGTCTTCCGTATGTGATGCGACATGTGCAATTTTACATGTCACACATCGAAAGCCGCTTTCCCCAACAGCGGCCACACCGGCCCCGGAGGCCCCCACAGATGCGTCCCTCCCGGATATCAACGGCCAACGCGCGCAGACTTCCTGCGCTCGGCGCGGCCTTCTTCATCGCGCTCGGCCTGTTCACCCCGCAGAGCCAGGCAGCCCCCGTCGGCATCACGGCCCCGGCCGGCGCGAGCGCCACCGGAGCCACCTCCTCGGCACCGCGGTCGATCCCGGTCCCCAAGTCGCCCGACGCCGCGAACAACAGCACCTTCAAGCTCTCCTCGCAGGACTACGGCAAGGAGTCCACCGCGCCGGCCGCACCGGCCACCGCGCCCCTCAAGGCCGCCAAGCAGTTCTCGGCCGCCGCCGGGGAGCCCTGTCCGGACCTGTCCGGCCTGATCAACGCCACGGGCAGCGCGCTGATCCAGCAGCTCAAGGCGCTGCCGAACGTCCCCTGCGCCTACCCGCTGTTCAATCTCACCGGCACCGACGCCGCGAACGCCTTCGGCGAAGCCAAGATGGTGACCGTCGCCAACGCGCTGCGCGACACCTCCGCCACCTACCCGGGCGACAACAGCACCTCCATCGGGCAGCTGGTGATGTTCCTGCGCGCCGGCTACTACCTGCACGAGGTCAACCCGGGCGTCATCGGCACCTACGGTCCGGCGCTGGAGACCGCGGCCCACGGGGCGCTGGACGCCTTCTTCGCTGCCCCGCACAGCAAGGACATCACCGACGCCAACGGCGACATCCTCAACGAGGTCGTCACGGTGATCGGCCAGACCAAGACGCTCGGCCGGTACAACGGCGTCCTCCAGAGGATGCTGGCCGCCTACAACGGCACCTGGCCCCGGCAGATGAACCTGTCGCTGCAGCACTTCGACTGGATCATCGAGGAGGCCTTCGACCCCAAGGCCGACAGCCAGGGCCTGAAGGCCGCCCTCAAGGCCGACGGCGGCCTCCTCACCACCTGGGCCGACTTCATCACCCGCAACG
Source organism: Kitasatospora sp. NPDC003701 (assembly GCF_053587085.1). Classification (NCBI taxonomy): domain Bacteria; kingdom Bacillati; phylum Actinomycetota; class Actinomycetes; order Kitasatosporales; family Streptomycetaceae; genus Kitasatospora; species Kitasatospora sp. NPDC003701. Next base: position 18,875 of record NZ_JBSFNM010000001.1, on the reverse strand, counting down.
AAGACCTGCTGAACCGCGATGACATGATCAGCAACATGGGCCGCTACCTCGGCTACGCCCTCGTGGTCCCCGAGCTCAAGAGCCAGCTCCGGCCGCTGCTCAAGGACCTGATCAACCGGTACCCCAACGTCGGCCCCACCGCCCCGATCACCATGAACCTGGCCTGGGCCACCCGCAAGTTCGACAAGGGCAACTGCGCGGCCTACGGCATCTGCGACCTGAACACCCGCCTGATGCCGGTGATCCTGCCGATCCAGCACACCTGCAACCCGGGGCTGAAGATCCGCGCCCAGGACATGTCCCCCGCGCAGCTGGCCACCACCTGCACCAGCCTGGTCAACCAGGACGCCTACTTCCACAAGGTGATCGGTGACAAGGGCGCGATCCCCGGTGACGTGAACACCAACCTGGAGGTCGTCGCCTTCGACGACTACTACAACTACTCGCTGTACGCCTGGTCCTTCTACGACATCGACGTGGACAACGGCGGCATGTACGAGGAGGGCAACCCGGCCCTGCCCGGCAACCAGGCCCGCTTCATCGCCCACGAGGCCAGCTGGCTGCGCCCGAGCTTCCAGATCTGGAACCTCAACCACGAGTACACCCACTACCTCGACGGCCGCTACAACATGGCCGGCGACTTCGAGGCCGGCATCACCACCCCGACCATCTGGTGGGTCGAGGGCATCGCCGAGAACATCTCGTTCGGCTACCGCAACGCGCGCAACACCGACGCGATCAACGAGGCCGCCAAGAAGACCTACAAGCTCAGCCAGCTGTTCGACACCGTCTACGACCAGGACGGGGACCCCGACGTCAACTCGAACCGGGTCTACCGCTGGGGCTGGCTCGCGGTCCGCTACATGCTCCAGGAGCACCGCGCGGACGTCGAGACCGTGCTCACCAAGTACCGCGCCGGTGACTGGAACGGTGCCCGCACCCTCCTGAAGCAGACCATCGGCACCAGCTACGACGCCGGCTTCGACGCCTGGCTGACCGCCTGCGCGAGCAACGACTGCGGCCCGCTGCCGGACGCCCCCGTCACCCCGGTCACCCCGGTCTGCACCATCGCCGACCCGCGCCAGTTCGACAAGAACTGCCGCCGGGACAACCTCGCCGCCACCGCCGGCAACTACAGCTACAGCTTCCTGAACCTGCCCGCGGGCGTGAAGCAGCTGACCATCACCTCCAGCGGCGGTACCGGCAACGCCGATCTCTACTACGGCGGAAGCAGCTGGGCGACCACCGGCTCCTACCAGGCGAAGTCCACCAACGCCGGGAACGGCGAGACGCTGACGATCACCAACCCCCCGGCCGGCTGGGTCTACTTCAGCCTCGCCGCCGGACAGCAGGACTTCAGCGGCGTGAGCGTCACCACCCAGTACCAGTAGACCGGATCCGGCACCACGGCACCCGGGCGAAGGGCCCCGCACTCGGCGGGGCCCTTCGTCATGCCCCGGTCCCGTCCGGGCCCGCCGACCAGGCGACCAGCGGCGGCCGGACGGCGGCGCAGAGCGGGTGCCCCTTGGCGTCGGTCAGACCGAGCCTGGCCACCAGCAGGCCACCGCGCACGGCCGCCTCGACGGTGCCCGGCGGGACGGCGTCCAGCATCAGCTTGGCCCGGCGGAACATCGTGAAGCCCTCGGCGCCGCCCGCGACCCAGGACAGGTAGACGAACCGGGCACCCGGGCCGCCCTGGACGTACGGGCCGAGGAGGTCCGGGCCGGCCTTCACCGTGCACTCCAGGGTCCAGACCGCCCCGGCCGCGTCCCCGGCCACCGGTTCGAGCAACTCCTGCGGCCTGCCGCGCCGTTGCACGGCGACGTGGATGTCGTCGTAGCCCGGGAAGCCCGGGGCCCCGGGGCAGCTGCGCCCCGGGAGGTCGGTGGCCTCGATCCTGATGCGCACGCTCGTGTTCGCCATGGCCCCATCCTGCCGCGCCGGGCCGGTCGGGTCGGCGCGGCAGGACGGGGCCGTGGCGCACCTGGCCGGACGTTTGAAGCCGCGCACCCGGGGAAGCCGTGCGACTCCTGTGGCAGGCCCGCCCGGCCGCCGTCAGGATGGAAGCCCAGGGCACAGCCCCGACCCGATCGGAGTGCGATGACCGACCAGCACAATGTCGTTCTGCTCACCTTCCCGGACCCGTCCGCGTGCCGCCCCGCGTTCGAGGAGGCGGAGCACCTGCCGGGCCTTCGGCAGGCCGCCGTCCTGGAGCGCTCCGCCGACGGCCTGCTGGAGACCAAGGACGGCTATGCCCGCGGGGCCGGCGTGGCCACCGTGGGCTCCGGCGTGGTCGGCGGCCTGATCGGGCTGCTCGGCGGGCCGATCGGCTCCCTGCTGGGATTCGCCGCCGGCGCGGCGCTCGGCAACGCCGCCGAGGAGGGCCGAAACGCCACGGGCGGGGCCGGGCTGATCGTGCTCTCCCCGCGGGTGCCGGACGGCGCGGCCCTGCTGGTGCTGGACATCCGGGAGGCGTCCCCCGCCGCCGCCGACGAGTTCGCCGCCCGGCACGGGGCGACGGTCGAGCGGATCGGCGCCGAGGAGTTCGCCGACCAGGTCCGCGCAGCCGAGCAGCGCGCCGAGGAGTCGGCGGACTAGGAACCGAACGGGCCGGCCCTCGCCGTCGCCCCCGTCACTCTGCGGGGCGGACGATCCGCCGGACCAGCTCCGGGGTCCACTCCACGTACTCGATCTCGGCCCCGTCGGCGTGCCGCGCGTAGAGGAAGCGGCCGGTCGGCGAGGTGGTCTCGGGCGTGGTGATCACGGCGCCGGCGGCCAGCAGGGTCGCCCGCAGCTCGTCGAGGTCGGTGACCACCACGGTCGCGGAGGCGTGCGCGTACCGGGCCCGCTCCCCGGCCGGGCCGGCGATCACCAGGAAGTCGCCGACGGCCGCCAACTCGACGCCCTCGAAGCCCAATCGCAGATCGGGCTCCGCGCCGGTGAGCGTGCGCAGCAGCGGAAGGGCGTCGTCGAGGCTGTCCACCCAGAGGCGGGCGTAGGTCTTCAGGACGGCCATGGGCACTCCGATTCGTCCGGACCACGGCGGCACGCAGCGCCGTCCCCGCGGTCTCCACCGGTTACCCGCTCACCCTAGGGACACGGGCCCGGAGGCAGAAGAACGCACTTTCCGGTGACCGGGGCACCTTTCGGTGACCGCGCCGGGCGGGGCAGCCCGCAGGGTCGAAAGCGGTCGAGCAGGGCTCAGCCGGCACCGGGGAGATCGGTGATGCCGACCACGGTGGGCTCCAGTGCAAAATCGTAGTAGGCCACTCCTGCCAGGAAGTCGTGCAGCACCTTCACGACGCTCCACCCCGTCGCGGGCTGGGCCTCGGCAGCTTCGATGCAGAGCTGTTGCGCATGGGAAAGCCACTCCCATTCCCACCGACAGTCCATTGGGAAGGTCGGGAATTCCTCGACCAGAGGCACCGTGATCCCGTCGACCGTCCGGACGGTCACGCTCTGATCCGCCAACCACGTTTCGACCCAGTCACGGGCCTCGGCCCGCAGCACCGAGTCGGACCGGCTCCGGCCACCGGCGGGCAGGGCAGCCGCGATCACGGAGGCCAGATCGGTACTGACACCGGGTTCCTCGGGAAGGTGTCCTGCGAGGCCACCCGGGAGGGAGCGGCCGTTCAGTTCCGCCGCGATGAAGAGCCGGATCGCTGCCCGCTGCTCCGGGGTCATCCGCCCCTCGGCCTCGTGCAGCAACTCCCTGGCCGCCTCGGCCAAGGGGCCGGTGCCCTTCGTCCATCGCAGGACGGTGCGGTAGCTGAAGACGGTGCGGACCTCATGCCCGGCAAGCGCCTTCCGGGCGGCGTTCTCCACATAGCGCCGAGCCTCCTCGCTCCGGGCGGCGACGTCTTCGAGTACCGGGGCCACCGAGGTGTAGAAGAACGTGTACCCGAGTGGCGACCCGATCAGCTCGGCCGCGTGCTGGACCAACAGCTGCTGGTAGCGCGGGTGCCGGCGGGCGATGTCCTGGTGCAGCAGCTCCAGGGCGAGGCCGGCGCCGGGGAGCAGCGTCATGGCAGCCGGGTCCAACGCGTCCACCTCCCGTAGCAGGGTGATGAGTTCGGATCGCAGGTGCGGCCGGTGGGTGAAGAGGCCGGCGGCGGTCAGCAGCCAGGTGTGCTGCCAGCTGTCGTCCCTGGCGAGGGGGCCCAGCCTCGGCACGATGTCCTTGTCCGGACCGGAGAGGAGTGCCCGGGCCGCGCAGTACTCCTGGAGACTCTTGACCTCGAAGCCGATCGCCCCCTGCTCGGGCGCGACCAGCAGGACCAGCCGGTCGGTGGCCGCCTCGACCAGCTCCGCCGCCAGCGAACGCGACCGCTCCTCGTCCTCGGTCTCGGTCAGCAGCCGGTCCTGGAGCGCCCGTTCGACATTGGTCCGCTCCAGCGCCGGCACGTCGGTCGGCTCGGTCACGGCCTCGCTCGCCTGAAGGTGCAGTCCCACGTACTGGTGCAGCCAGTCCACATGGGCCTGGCTCTCCGCGAGCAGCTGCCCGGTCGGCCCGGGTTTGTCGGCCTCGCGCGCGTAGACGGTGCCGTAGTAGGCCTCGAAGAGCTCGTAGCGGTTCTGCGGCATCCTGGCACGCTTCTCGACGAGCAGCGACATGATCGTCACCTGAAGCGGCGAACGCATCAGCCGGGCGGTGTGCGCGTCCCGCGCGGCAGCCTCGATGCGGTTCTCCACGGTGTCGAGCAGGTCGGGGTCGTCCTGGTGCCTGGCCCGGGCGAGCCGGCCCGCGTAGTGCAACGCCTCCTCCGTCGTGAGATCCCGCAACCGAAGAGTCTCGTAGTCCCCTTGATGGAACTCGCCGTTGTACCCCTGCGGCCGGGTGGTACCGACCACCAGGAGGTCCGCGTCCATGGCGCCGGCCGTGAGCAGGAACTCCTCGATCCGGCCCATGACCAGTTCCCGGGTCTGCCGGGGCGCCACCTCGTCGAGGCCGTCGAGCAGCAGGAGCCAGGGTGAGGTCCGCAGCGACCGGCCGAGCGCGGCCGCGGAGACCTCGACCGACCGACGTGCCAACTGCCGTGCCAGGAAGTCCAGTACGCCGAGATGCTCATCGCTCCGCAGCGCGCTCGCGTAGTCGTGCAGCACGATTCGCAGCGGCAGCCGGCGAACATTCGGTACCGGCAGGCCGATACCGGCCAACTCCCGGCGCAGCGACCTGTGCACCTCTCGCGCCTGGGCAGTCGGCAGTCCACCACCGTCTCCGTCCAGGAAGGACACCCGGTACGCCTGGCAGATCAGTTGGCTCAGTGTGCTCTTTCCCTGCCCAGGGCCGCCGACCAGCAGGAGGTGCCGCGCCTCCGTTCCCTCCCGCGCGGAAGGGCGCAGACAGGCCTCACCCCGCCCGATCACATGGGCAGCGGTCGACACCACCTCACCGGCCGCCGTGCCCACCGCACTGCGGCGGGCCCGCAGATCGACGGCGACCCGGCCGAGTCCGATCCGGCCCCGGTCGGGCTCGGCACCGGCCTGGCCCAGCCGGACCCACTGGTCGGCGACGAGCTCGGCGGCCGTGTAGGCCCGCAACCCCGCCGCCGTTCGCGCGGCCTCCGCCGCGTCTCCCCGGTCCCGGCCCGCAGCGACCAGTGGTGCCAGGACGTCCCCCGGGACGACCAGACCCGCCACGGTCTGGCGGATGCCCGGGTACATGTCGAGGAAGCGGCAGATCTCGTCGAAGTGCCAGACCGCCCAGCCCCGGAGCGGCAGGTCGAGCTGCGCGGCCTGCTCCGCGACGAAGGCGTCGATCCGATCGATCCCACCGTTTCCGGCCGCCGGCGACAGCACCACGTTCGTCGCGAACAGAAGGTACTGCGGCAGCCGTTCACCGCGGGAGCCCACCGAGGCCCAGTCGGCGAGCTCCTTGCGGATCTCGCCCTCCAGCCAGACCACGTCGGCGGGTCGGCCGCCCGGGCGGCCGCGGAACTTCGCCTGCACGACGCCGTAACCATTCCATTGACCGCCGTGCGACGTGTACGGCACCGTGCCGTCGAAGTCGGCATCACGGCCACCGTCCCGCCCGTCACCGAACACCCGGACGCCGGGGCCGAGGACGTGCTTGGCGAGCGCCTGGACGACGTGCTCGAACTCCCGGGCGCCCAAGCGGGCCAAGTCGTGATCCACCGCGCCATCGTTTCGGATCACGGGGACGGCCGCCACCGGTTCCGGTCAACCTGCCTTCGTCCGGCGTGATCTGGCGCTTGATCAGGACCGCAGGACCTTCAGGGCGACCGTCTCGCCCGAGCCCGCGATCGCCAGCACCGAGGCGTCGGGCGAGAACGCGACCGTCCAGACCGAGCCGTCGCGTACCCGGAGCGGCTCGCCCTTGCGCTGCCCGGTGTGCGGGTTCCACAGCTGCACCGGGCCGGCCTCGTCGACCGTCGCGCAGAGGTTGCCGTCCCGCGAGAGGGCCGCGCAGCACGCGTGGCCGTCCTCGTCCCCGAAGAGGTGGAAGCTGCGCTGCGCATCGTCGCCGATCGCCCAGAGTCGCATCACGCCCCGGTGGTCGACGGTGAGGAGTTCGGCGTCCGCGGTGAAGAACGTCTCGACGATGCGCACGCCCGGCGTCTTCAGCTGGTCACGGGTCTCCTGCCCGGTCGCCGTGGACCGGAACCGCACCCGCCCGTCGGCCCCGGCGAGTGCGAGGACGCCCCCGTCGGGCGCGAAGGCCAGGGAGTTGACGAGACAGCCGGTCGACGGCAGGGCGTGGACGAGCCGGCCCGTCGCCGCCTCCCGGAGCTGCGCCGCGCCGCTCAGGTCGGCCACCGCGAGGAGCTCCCCGGTCGGCGAGAAGAGCAGTTCGGCGACCGCGATGTCGCCGACGCGCAGCACCCGGACGGCCGCCGTCCGGTCCCCCGGTGCCCAGAGCCGGACCGTCCCGTCCACGCCGCCGCTCGCCAGCCATCGGCCGCAGGGGGAGAACGCCACCGCATTGACCCAGCCGCGGTGGCCGACCAGCGCCCCGCCGCGCTGCCGGCCGGTCTCCGGATCCCAGAGGCGGACCGCGCCGTCGGTGCCGGCCGTGGCCAGCAGTGAGCCGTCGGGCGAGAACTCCATCGCCTGGACGTCGTCGTGCCGCGTACGGATCGGCGGCAGCAGGATCTCCAGCTCTTCCGGCCGGTGGGAGAGGCCGTTCAGCAGGGCGCGGCCGGCCAGTGTGCCGCCGCCCGTCCAGACCGGCGCGGGGCCGGCGGGCGGCGGGGCGGGCGGTGGCAGGGCACCCGCCCCGCCGGCGGCGCCGCCCTCGTCGCCGTCGGGTCCGGCGCCGTGGGCCGCGGCGGCACCCCCGAGCACCACCAGCGCCGACTCCGGCACCGGCGGGGCCTGCTGGTGGAAGAACTGCATCGTGGTCACCGTCCCGGCCTGGACGAGTGGGCCGCCGACCCGCGCCTCGTTCGCCTCGTTCCGGGCCTTGCCCTCCGGTGGACCGCCGTCCTCCCGGACCTGCCACCCCGCCATGCCGCCGCTCCGCCCGCTCGCTCGCCCGTCCGTCCGGACTCGCCATGGTGGCCCACGGCGCGCGGTCGCCGCAGAGAAACCGCCGGATGTCCCGAGGCTGTCCGGCGGTCGGCCGGCTCTCCGTCCCGGCCGGCCGATGGTCCGTCATGACCCTGAATGGCAACAGGTGTTCGGGCTGATCGTGGCTAGCTCGGGGGCACCGGGCGGTCGTAGACGTTGTCCGGGGTCGCGATCTCGGTGATCGCCCGGGCGAGCAGGGTGGACGGCTCCTGGCCCTGGGAGGAGATGTCCGTGTTGATCTCGATCACGAGCGTGGCCCGCTGCGACGGCAGGTGGACGGCCACGGTCTCGTAGCCGGGGATGGAGCCGTTGTGGCCGATCCAGCCGCCGGTCTCGAAGATCCCGAGGCCGTAGTCGGTGCCGGGGATGCCGGTCGGCAGCACCTTGAGCCGCTCGCGCTGGGTCTGCGGGCTGAGCAGCTCCCCGGTGGCGACGATCCCGGCCCAGCGGCGCAGGTCGTGCAGGTCCGAGATCATCGCCCCGGCCGCCCAGCCCCAGCTCGGGTTCCAGTCCGTGGCGTCCGCGACCTCGCCGCTCGGCGTCTGGTCGGTGTAGCCGCGCGCGTGCGGCTCGGGGAACTCGGGCCCGCTCGGGAACAGCGTGCGGTGCAGGCGGGCCGGGCGGAGCACCCGCTCGTGGATGAAGTCGGCGAGGCCGCGCCCGCTGACCTTCTCGACGACCAGGCCGAGCAGGACGAGGTTGGTGTTGGAGTACTCGAACTTCTCGCCCGGGCCGAAGGTGTTGTCGTGCTTGAAGCCGTAGGCGAGCACCTCCTGCGGGGTGAACGAACGGCTCGGGTCGCTCTCCAGCGTCCGGACGAAGTCCGGGTCCGAGGTGTAGGGGAACAGGCCGCTGCGCATCTCGGCGAGCTGACGCAGTGTGATGTCGGAACCGCAGGGCACGCCCTCGACGTAGTCGGAGATCGGGTCGTCCAGCCCGATCCGGCCGTCGTCGACGAGTTCGAGCAGCGCGGTGACGGTGAAGGTCTTGGTCTCGCTGCCGATCCGGGTGAAGCCGTCGGTGGTCATCGGCCTGCCGGTGGTGGTGTCGGCGACACCGGTCGCGCGGACGTAGCTTCCCCTGCCCGGCAGCCAGAGCCCGACGACGACGCCGGGGATCCCGGCCTGCTGCCGGACGTCCTCGATGGCCCTGTCCAGCCGGGCGGTCAGCTCGGGGCCGAGGCCGTCCTGCGGGTGGTCGTCCTGGCCGTACCGGTCGGTGCTCACGGCATGGACGGCCGTCGCGGGCGTCACCGCGGTCGGGGCCAGCACGGACACCGCGAGGAGCGCGGCGGCGAGCAGGCGGCGGGAGGGGGTACGTCGCATGGCGGGCGCCTCTTCCATCTCGGGGGCTCAGATGGCAAAGGTCACCCTTCGGACCCCGGGCGGAGGCACCGGTCGGTACGCGTTCCGGCAAGTCCACTCGTTCGGAGCCACCGGGTTCCCGCGCGCCCCGAACGCCCGGCGCCCGGACCGGCCGGATGCCGGTCCGGGGCGCGGGGCCGGGGCGCCGGGCTCAGCGCGAGCTGTCCCGGACGACCAGTTCGGCCGGCAGCTCCAGGCCCTTCCCCGGCGGCTGCTCGCCCCGGACCTGGGCCAGGAGCAACCGCACCAGCCCGGCCGCGATGGCCGGCAGGGGCAGCCGGACGGAGGTCAGCGCGGGGTGCAGGTGACGGCAGAGCGGGGTGTCGTGGAAGCCCACCACCGCCACGTCCCGGCCGACGGTCAGACCTTCGGCACGGACCGCCTCGTAGACGTCCATGGCCAGCAGATCACTGCCCGCCGCCACGGCCGTCGGCCGGTCGGCCCCGCGCAGCAGCGCCCGCACCGCCGCGACGCCGTCGCCCTGCGCGCCGGTGCCCAGCTCCCCCGGTTCGGCGACGGTCAGGCCCAGCCGGTCCGCCTCCGCACGGAAGCCCTCGCGCCGGTCCGCCATCCACGGCAGGCCGGCCGCGCCACCGACGAAGCCGACCCGGCGGTGGCCCTGCGCCGCGAGGTGCCCGGCGACCGCCGCCATCGCCGCGGTGTTGTCGATGTCCACCCAGTGCTGCGGGCTGCCGGCGCCGGTCCGCCCGAAGGCGGCGAACGGCACGCCGGACCGCACGACGTGCGCGACCCGGAGGTCGTCCCGCAGGACGTCCGCCAGGACGAGGCCGTCCACCTGGCGGGCCGCCAGCAGTTCGTCGATCGCCGGTCGCGGGTCCGCCGTGCCGGGCGCGGGGCGGAAGAGCAGCACCCGCTGCCCCTCGGCGCCCGCCGCGTCGACCAGGGCCTCCAGGAAGCCCGCCATCAGCGGGTTGGGGTCGAACGGGTCGTCCACCGGGGCGAGGTAGCCGAGCGTGCGGCGGGCCCCGGTGCGCAGTGAGCGGGCCGACTGGTCCGGCTGGTAGCCGAGCCGCTCGACGGTCGCGGTGACCCGGGCCAGGGTTTCCGGCCGGACCTTCTGCGGTGCGTTGATGGCGTTGGAGACGGTCTGCCGGGAGACCCCGGCCGCACGGGCGACCTCCTCGATCGTGGTGGCGCCGCGGCGCCGCCGGGACAGTCCCTCGGACAATGGGTCCTCCGCTCGGTCGTGAGGTCGTGAGGTCGTGAGGTCGTGAGGTCGCGCACTCGGTCGGTCGGTCGTGAGGTCGTGCAGTCGCACGAGCACAAGCACAAGCACGAGCACGAGCACGAGCACGACCAGGCAATCACACGACCGCCCCGGGCCGGCGGCCGGTACGGGACCGAGGACGGACCGAAGACGGGCCGAAGACGGCCCGGTACGGCCACGACCGCCGACCGGCCGGCCCGGGGCGGCCGGGATCAGGACCGGCGCAGCGTCAGCAGCCCGCCGCGCGGTACGGCGACGACGGCCGCCCCGGTCAGATCGAGGGGGCCCTGCCGCAGGACGCGCCCGCGGGCGTCCTGGACGGTGGCCTCCGCCTCCCCCGAGCCGCCGAGCAGGTGGACCTCCGGGTCGGCGTCGGCGTTGGCGACCAGCAGCGTGCGCCACGGCTCGGCGACCGCCCGGACGGGCAGCGGGGCGTAGCGCGCGACCACCACGGTGTCCGGGCCGGCGGCCGTGACCTGCGGGTAGCCGAGGTCGGGCCGGTCCGGGCGCAGCTCGCCGAGTTGCAGGGTGGCGAGGTGCTCGCGCACGACGCCGAGCCAGAAGGCGAGGACCTCGCGCTGCTCGGGGGTCTGGGCCGCCAGGTCGACCGAGATCTGCGGCACCGAGAACAGCACGTTGATCAGGTGGCAGGCCACCTGCTCGGGCGGCTCCGCCGGGTGCCACATGAGCATGTCGGCGTGGACCGCCATCGGCCCGGCGACCAGCCGGGTGTCGATGGTGCGCTGCCGGTTCTCGGTCGGGCTGAGCGGGCAGTCGGTGGCCCGGACCATGGTGGTGTACGGCCAGAGGCCGGGGCTGACGTAGGGCTGGCGGTGCTCGATCATGGCCTGCGGGCGGACGGCGGTGATCCGGCGGCGGATCCCGCCGAGCAGCCGCTCGACGCCCTCGGCCACGGTGGCGCAGTCCGCCTCCGGCCCGGCCGGGGGCGGGTCCTGGACGCCGAACCAGTCCACGAAGTCGACCTTCAGCCCGTCCATCCCCCACTCCTCGACGGCCCGGGCGAGCCGGTCGGTGAGGTGCTCCCGGACGACGGCGTAGCGCGGATCGGCGACGATCACGCCCATCCGGTCGTCCTCCTTCAGCGCGTACCGGCCGAGCTTCTGCGCGGCCTCGCTGTCCCGGCCGATGAACGGCAGGGCGTACCAGAGCATGTACTGGACCCCGAGGTCGTGCACGCGCCGGACGTGGGCGGCGGTGTCCGGAAGCGAGACCGGCTCCCAGTCCCCGCAGTGGGCGTAGCCGCGGGTGCGGTCGTCGGTCATCCAGCCGTCGTCGACGATGATGACGTCCAGCCCCAGCTCCTTGCCGAGGGCGGCCTGGGTCTCGACCGCCCCGGGGGTGACGTTCTGGTGCAGCGAGTACCAGGTCGAGTACGCGGGGAGGCGGGCGGCGTCCGGGACGTGGGCCTCCCGGCCGGCCCACCACCAGCCGGCGATGCCGGCCAGGCAGCGGGCGAAGTGCCGGCGCGAGGTGTCGATCCGGACGGTCAGCCGGCCGGTGGCCTGCACCCAGAACCGGAACTCGGCGGTCTCCTCGACGACTCCCGCGCCGGCCAGGACGTCCACCCGGTCGGCGGCGAAGGCGCAGATCGCGACGTCGCCGGTGCCGACGAGGGCGGCGACCGGTGCGCCGCGGGTGAGGGACACCTGGTGCGGCGCCCGCCAGCTCGCCGGCAGCCAGCCGGTGAGGCTGCTGTCCGGGCTCCAGAAGGCGGTCGCGTCGACGCACGGGACGCGCCACTCGATCCGCACCTCGCCGTCGTCGGCCGCGGTGACCTCGACGACGCCCTCGTCGGTCACGCGCGCCGTGGCCTCGCCGGTGACCAGCAGGTCCAGCCCCTCGACGGCCAGCGGGCGGGGTCGCCCGGCGGCGGCCGCACCGGCGTGCGGTTCCCAGATCTCTTCCATGGTCAGCCCTTCGTAGCGCCGGCCAGCAGGCCGGAGATGAACTGCCGCTGAAGGACCAGGAAGAGGACCATCATCGGCACGGTGGAAACGGCGGTCCCGGCGAGGATCGCGCCGTAGTCGGTGGTGCTCTTCATGCCGTGGAGCGTGGCGAGCGCCACCGGCAGGGTGTGCATCTCGGCGCTGCGCAGTGCGATCAGCGGCCAGACGAACTGGTTCCACGAACCCAGGAAGAGGAAGATGGACAGCGCGGCGAGCACCGGGCGCATCACCGGGACGACCACGCTCCACAGCACCCGGAACTCGCCGGCGCCGTCGACCCGGGCGGCGTCCAGCAGTTCGTCCGGCATCCCGCTGAGGGACTGGCGCATCAGGAAGATCGCGAACGGCACGCACAGGCCCGGGAGCACGACGGCCTGGTAGGTGTCGAGCAGGCCGAAGGACATCATCATCTTGAACAGCGGCACCAGCATCACCTGCTCCGGCACCACCAGGGTGGAGAGCAGCACCGCGAACAGCACGGTGCGGCCCCGGAACCGGAACTTGGCGAAGGCGTAACCGGCCAGCAGGGCGACGATCAGCGCGCCCACCGTCTGCAACCCGGCCACCAGCAGCGAGTTGAAGAGCACCCGGCCCAGCCCGATCTTGGCCTGGAGGCGGTCGACGTTGTCGCCGAAGGCGTCGCCCGGCAGCAGCGCGGGCGGCCAGGAGAAGATCTCGCTGTCCTTGTGGCTGGCGGCGACCACCAGCCAGTAGAAGGGGCCGACCGAGAGTCCGGCGACACCGGCCAGCACGAGGGTCAGGGGCAGGCCGCGCAGTCGCGCCGTCCGGAAGCGGGGTCGGCTGTCGCTCCGCCGCTCGCTCCCCCTGGTTGCGGTGGTCATGAGCGCTCTCCCATCAGGCGCATCTGGAGGGCGCCGAGCACCGACACGATCAGCGTGAGCGCGTAGGCGATGGCGGAGGCGTAGCCGAAGTCGAAGTACCGGAAGCCGTTCTGGTACAGGTACATCGACACGGTGAGGGTGGCGTTGTCCGGGCCGCCGTGGGTCAGCACGTAGGGCTCGTCGAACAGTTGCAGCGTGCCGATGGTGGAGAGCACCACCGTGAAGAGCAGCACGGGCCGCAGGGCCGGCACGGTGATCGACCAGAAGCGGCGCAGCGGTCCGGCGCCGTCCACCATCGCGGCCTCGTACAGCTCCTTGGGGATGCCCTGCAGGCCGGCCAGGTAGATGACGGCGTTGTAGCCGGTGTAGTGCCAGGTGAGGACGAGGACGACGGACATCCGGGCCCAGAACGGATTGCCGAGCCAGTCCACCGAGGGCAGGCCGACGGCGTCGAGGAGCCAGTTGACGGCGCCCTGGTCGGTGTTCAGCAGGAAGGCGAACATCACGCCGGTGGCCACCAGGCCGGTGACGGAGGGCATGAAGACGCCGAGCCGCCACACGGCGCGCCAGCGCACGAAGGCCGAGTTGATGCCGACGGCCAGGAGGAGCGCCAGCACGAGCATCAGCGGCACCTGGACCACGAGGATCACGCCGGTGTTGCGCAGGGCCGTCCAGAACAGCGGGTCGTCCAGCAGCCGCCGGTAGTTGGCCAGCCCGGCGCCCTTGGTGGCCGAACCCGCGCCGGTGGTCAGCGAGAGCAGCAGCGAGGAGATGATCGGGTAGGCCTTGAACACCGCGAAGAGGATCAGCGCGGGGGCGAGCAGCAGGTAGGGCAGGGCGCGGCGGCGCAGCACCGCCCGGCGCCGGGCCGGTGACGCCACCGCCCCGACGGGCTCGACGAGTCGGGCGGTGGCGGTCATGCGATGGTGCGCCCGGTCTGCTGGGCGAGCTGCTTGGCCGCGTCCTGGAGCACGGCCGCCGGGTCGGCGCCCTTGACGAGGACCTTGACCTGGGCGTCGCTGGCGAGCTTCAGCGCGCGGGCGTAGTCGCCGGAGTAGTTGGTGGCGTCCGCGCCCTCGCCGAGCAGGTCGGCGAAGGTCTTCAGGACGGGCTGACCGCCGTAGTAGCGGTTCGGCGCCGCGTACATCGGATCCGCGTAGGCCGCCGTCAGGGAGGGGAAGACGCCGCCGGCGGTGAACATGCCGTTGACCGAGGCCGGCCGGGTCAGCGCGTACTCGACGAACTTCCAGGCGGCGACCCGGCGGGGGCTGGAGGCCGCGACGGCGAGGTGGGTGGAGTTGACGATCGCGGCGCGCTTGCCGCCGACGGTGACCGCCGGGGGCCGGGCCAGCCGCCAGTTCCCGCTCTGGTCGGGGAGCTTGGTCTCCAGGTAGTGCGCGGCCCAGGCGGGCAGCGGGGCGACGGCGACCTTACCGGCCTTCACCAGGTTGAGCCAGCCCTGGTCACCGGCCGCGTCGCCGACCAGCCCGGCGTCCTCCAGGCGCTTGAGGACGGTGAGCGCGCGCACCGCCTCCGGGGAGCCCAGAGTGATGGCGCCCTTGAGGTCGAAGTAGAACGCGCCCTGGAGCTGCATCAGCGACTGCAGGAAGTCGAGGTCGGCCTCGGGGGTGGCGGGCTTGTTGATGCCGATCAGGGATACGCCCGGGTTGGCCGCCTTGAACGCGTCGGCGCCGGCGAGCACGTCGTCCCAGGTCTGGAAGGTGCTCGGGTCCAGGCCCGCCTTGTCGAAGTAGTCCTTGCGGTAGTAGAAGCCCAGCGGGTTGACCTCCCAGGGCAGCGCGTAGGCGTGGCCGTCCTTGCCGCTGACCACCGGCCAGAGCCCCTGGACGAACTTGTCCTTGTGGGCGTCGGCGCCGAGCGCCGAGAGGTCGGCCAGGCCGCCGGGGAACTTCTCCAGGTAGCCGGGGAGGTAGTCGCAGCCGATGTGCAGCACATCGGCGAGGCCCTGCCCGCCGGCTGCCAGGCCGACGGTGATCTTGTCCCAGATCGCCGGGTTGCCGACGTCCTGGACGTCGATCTTGATCCCCGGGTTGTCCTTCTCGAAGGCCGGGACGACGCCGCGCAGGGCCTCGGCCGCGGTGGTCCAGGACCAGACGGTGACGGTGCCGGTGGCGGCGTCACCGCCCGTGCCGGAGACGGAGTCGGACCCGCCGCAGGCGGCGAGCGCGCCACCTGCGGTGAGGGCGAGCACGCCGGCGCCGGAGGCGCGCAGCAGATCCCGACGGGAGACAGATGACATGGCTGACCTCTCTGAGGGGTGGTGGGGTGGGGCCCGTCGCCCCCGCGGGTGGCGACGGGGTGCGACGGGGTGCGACGGAGAGCCGGCGCGACGAGCCGGGCCGGTGGGGCTGCTGGGGTGGCCGGTGGGGCTGGTGAGCCGGGCCGGTGGGGCTGCTGGGGTGGCCGGTGGGGCTGGTGAGCCGGGCCGGTGGGGCTGCTGGGGTGGGCGGAAGGACGGCGCGGGGCGACCGGGACCGGTCAGCCCGTGGGCACCGCGCGCAGCGCGTCGGTGAGCCGGGCGACGGCGTCCGGGCGGTCGGTGGAGGCGTGCGGGGAGAGCCGGACCCAGGGCGTGCGCAGGGTGGTGGCGAGCCCGGCCGCCGTCAGGGCGTCGTGGACGGCCAGCGGGTCGGCGCCCGGCAGGTGGAAGCGGGCGATCCCGCTGCCCGTGGCGGATCCCGCGTCCGCCCGCGACCCCCGGGAGCCGGCCGGCGCCCCGCCGCCCGCCGTCCGCGCACCCACCGCGCGGGCGGCGTCGAGCAGGGCGTCGAGGGTGTCGCCGATCCGGGCGTTGATCGGCCCGACGCCGACCGCCCGGACGAGTTCGAGGGCCGCGCCCAGGGCCGCGACGGCCGGCCCGTCGGGGTTGGTGAGCGTGTGCGCGACGGCGCCCGGCCGGGCCGGGCGCGGGTGGTCGCGCGCGCCGACCGGGTCGATGACGCCGGACCAGCCGCCGAGCCCGGGTTCGAGCAGCCCGGCGACGCGGTCGCGCACCATCAGCAGTGCGGCGCCCCAGCCGGCCCGCAGCCACTTCTGACCGCCGGAGGCGAGCACGTCGGCGGCGTCGGCGTCGAACTCGACCGCGCCGAGCGCCTGGATGGCGTCCACCACCAGGACCCGGTCCGGCCCGATCGCCTCCTTGATCGCGGCCAGCGGCGCGCGGAAGCCGGTGGCGGAGTCCACCGCGCAGACGGACACCGCCCGCACCCGGTCGTCCAGCTGGGCCCGGACGGCGTCCGCGGTGACCGGGCCGTCGATCAGGCGGACCGCGAGCCGGCCGTTGCCGGCCGCCCGCAGCCAGGGGTAGACGGCCCCGGGGAAGTCGTCGCGCCCGACCAGGACGACGCCCTCGCCCCGGACGGCGTGGGCGGCCGCGAACATCCCGTGCGAGGTCGACCCGACGAAGGCGATCTCGTGCGGCAGGCAGCCGAGCAGCTCCGCCGCCGTCCGCGCCGTCCGCGCCACCGAGCGGTCCAACTCGGCCAGGGCGGTCAGGCCCTGACCGTGCATCAATTCGGCCGACCGGGTCAGCACCGCGCGCACATCGGCCGACACCGGCCCGACCCGTGCGAAGTCCAGATAGCCGGCCGGCTCGTCGAACTGCCGCAGGTACTCGGGGAGGGTCTGCGCCGACATGAGACAACCCTTCGATTTGAACGTTCAAACAGACACAACTCATCAGAACCAAACAGGTTTCAACGAGAGAGCCATAGTGAAGCTCGCGGCCCGGGCAACGTCAAGACCTCGCACGAAGAACACGAATCGATAACGTGCGCGCAATCTCTTGCAAGTGCAATTTCACATTACTATGTTACGAACTGTCACCCTCCGCTTGCCGTCGCCCGGCAGGCCACTCGCCGCTTCTCCCCCCTCCGGCGACCCGGGGCACGACACCCCCCACGCATGACACCCCCACGCCCCCACCGAGGAGTTCCGGTGCCCACCTCCAGAACCGTGCGCAACACGCTGCTCTCAGCAGCCCTGGCCACCGCCCTCGCCGCGCCGCTGATGCAGAGCGCCCAGGCTGCCGGCACCACACCGGCCACCGCCGTCCGACAGCTCGCCGCCGGCGCCGCCCCGACCTCGGCACAGACCCCCGGCCAGACCCCCGGCCAGGCCCCCGACCTGGTCGCCGGTCAGGCCCCCGAGCAGGTCGCCCACCGGGCCGCCCCCGGCGGGGCCACCACCGTCGGCCCCCAGGGCGGGCCCGGCGCCGCCGCGCTCCAGCCCACCACCGGCACCCCCGACGGCGACCCGGCCGAATCCGCCCTCGCCGCCGTCACCGCCCAGGGCGCGGCCTGCCCGCCCGAGGTGTTCACCGCCCTCACCCCGGACCGGCTGGCGGACTTCCTGACCGACCGCAGCCACAGCTACCAGGACTGCCTGCGGCCGCTGCTGACCAGTTGGAACGTTCAAACCGCCAAGGTCATGACCCCCGCGCACGTCCGGGCCGTCGCCGAGCGGGTCAGCCTGCTCTCCTCGCGCTTCGACAGCGCCAACAACCTCAACCAGCAGGAACTCTGGTACTACCTGCACATCGCCGTCTACTTCGACTTCTCCTACGCCGAGATCGACCTGGGTGACGCCGTCACCGTGGCCGCCCTCGACCGCGCCATCCGCGACTACACCGCCAATCCGCGGGTGTTCGAGCCCACCACCACCAACGGCGAGACGATGGGCGAGCTGCTGCAGACCGGCAGCGCCCCCGGCCTGCGGACGGCCCGCGTTCCGCTGGTCAAGCAGGTCGTCCGGATGTTCGCCCCCGGCAGCCCGGTGATCGGCGACCCGGGCTGGAACTGGGCCGTCCAGGGCGCCCTGCAGATCAACTTCCAGGGCATCGGCAACGTCGGCGAGGACCCGCAGGGCCTGTTCCGGGCCGCGGTGGCCGCCGACGCCGACTACCGCGAGGCCTTCCGCGCCTACGCCGGCTACACCCACCTCAAGGGCACCGCCAGCGAGTGGGCCGCCGCCGACGCCATGCTGGAGTACGGTCGCTTCGCCCAGATCGACGCCCTGAAGGCCGAGGTGAAGTCCCGGATCGGCGCCCAACTGGAGCTCACCGCGGCGACCTTCGGCCGGATGAGCAGGCCCTGGGCCAACCTGGTCGGCCCGGTCAACGACCTCGGCCTCTGCGCGCCGTACGGCGTCTGCCGCGCCGACATCGAGAAGGCGCTCTTCCCGAACACCTTCAGCTACGACAACGGCACCCTGATCGTGCGCACCGCGCTCGACCGGGCCACCGCCGACCAGCTCTACTACGCCACCAAGCAGGTCAAGGCCCAGTTCTTCCGCGTCCTGGGCACCGACCAGCCGCTCGCCGGGGACGACCACCCGGTGCTCACCGTCCAGCTGTACGACACCAAGAGCCACTACCAGGCCTTCCAGGCCACGCTGTTCGGCATCGGCGACGTCAACAACGGCGGGATGTTCCTGGAGGACCGGTCCACCTTCTACACCTACCAGCGGACCACCGAGGAGTCGTACTTCAGCCTGGAGGAGCTGTTCCGGCACGAGTACACCCACTACCTCAACGCCCGCTGGGCCATCCCGGAGAACGGCTACACCACCCGCTGGCCCGGTGACGCGACCTTCGCCATGAACGAGGGCACCGCCGAGTACTTCGCCGGCTCCACCCGTGAGGGCGGCGTGAAGGCCCGCACGTACATGGTCCGCCAGGTCGGCTGGGACGACCTCGCCGGGGCCCGGCGCCTGACGGTCGACCAGGTCCTGCACGCCACCTGGACCTCCCAGGGCTTCCGCGCCTACCCGTACGCGGCGACCTTCTTCAACCTGCTCGGCGAGAGGCACCCCGACCTGCTCGCCGAGATGTACCGCCTGCTGCGCGCCGACGACAGGGCCGGCTACGACGCCTGGCGCGACCGCCTCGGCCGCGACGCCGCGCTCCAGCGCGAGTACACCGCCT